>JBILOU010000039.1:0-20092 GCA_044374295.1 Flavobacteriales bacterium
AATTGAAGCGTTACGAAATCGCTTGCTGGATTTGGGAAGATTGAAACATTTGCGATTGAAACTAAATCTGTTTTCTCTAACTCTGAAGCAGGAGTTTCAGCTAATTCAAGTGCACTCACACCCGCAACAATTTTCACGTTGGCAATTGCACGTACTGGTGAAGTTCCACAAGCGTTGGTTGCTGTTACAGACATGGTGTAACCGGTTCCAATGATGTTGGTAGCATTCACAGTGATTGCATTGTTACCTTGACCAGATGCTATGCTACCGAAGTTTGCAGCAACGGTCCAGTTGTAAGTCATACCCGCAACGTTCACTACAGAGTAAGGAACTGCTGTTTGGTTTTGAGAAACTGTTCTTGTACCTGTGATTACGCTTGGCGTAAGTGGCATGTTCAAAGAAATTGTTTTGTTCTTAGCAGAGCTGGTACCACAACCGTTTGAAGCAGTTACTGAAACAACACCCGGTACAGTGAAACCACTATCGAATGTGATTGTGGCAATGTTTGTTCCTTGTCCAGCTGTTACGCTAGCACCTGTTGGAGCAGTCCAGTTGTACGAAGTAGCGCCTGGCATAGTGGCGGCAGTAAATATTCTAGAGTCGCCAGGACATGCTTTTGCAGATGACGCAGCTAAAGTTGCAGGTGTTGCTGGAGCAATACGCTTAACTTGGAAGAATTTGAAAGCGCTGTTACCACATGCGTTTACCGCGCGAACTTTTAGTGCTGAAGTAACGAACGTATCGTTGAAAGAAACGGTAATTGTGTTTGTTCCTTGTCCGCTTTCGATAGTCATTCCTGCTGGAGCAACCCACTCGTAAGTTGTACCTGAAACCGCTGGAGTTGAGTAAGTCGTTGTACCTTCTGTTAAGAAAGCGCAAGCGTATACTTCTCCGGTTACAATTGCTGGGGTTGAAGGAGCCCCTGTTTGGATGGTGAGGTTTAACACATCAGTTACAACACATCCGTCTGCATTTACAGTCGCATTCGTGTATGTTCCCGAAGTTGTATAGGTTTGTCCGTTCCAAGTAAATGAATTACAAGCTACTTCTGTTTGAGTAGTTCCCGGAACTGTGCATGGAGTAACAGAGAAAGCTGAAAGTGTGCTACTAACTTCGTTGGCAAGTATTACTATGTCTTGTCCGGTTGGTGAATCGGCAGCCGGGATGAAAATAATTCCTTCAGCACCAAGATCAGGACCATTACCACTAAGTGTTCTGTTGTTTGCGTATCCTACGAATACTGGAGCAGATGGATTTTCAATATTGAAAATCATAACTCCACCAACTCTTTCTAATGAAACAAAAGCATATGGTCTTCCTGCAATAACTGCAGTAGTTATTCCCTCTGGTTCTGGACCTTTGTCATCGCTTCTGTTCTTTAAGGATGCTGAACCACTAGAATTCGAGGCATTAAAGAATGATGATGTATTAGGAGAACTTGCAGTAATTTGCTCAATTAAATCTTTTGAATCAAAAACTAAGGACCCTGTTTCGGCGTTAAAAATACTGAATGAACGTCCACCCATTACATGAATTTCATCGTAGTCACCATCTCCGTCAGTATCACCCGAGTATTTCAACCCACTTAGTCTCCCTAAGAATTTGTTGTTACGAAGGATTCTTGCATCTGGGAAAGCTGTTGCGTCTAGGTTGTTGAAAGTAGAAGAGCTAATTCTGTTGGCATCAACGACACTCCCGAATTCTCTTGAGTCACCTTCGTTTGCGGTGAAAATGAGCCCTGTTCCACCAACAGTTAAGTAAGAGATTGCATCAGGCATGTGAACACCTTTGATTGGAAGGTTACCTGTAATTAAAATAGAGCCACTTTGATCTGAGGCATCCATTGCATTTCCTGAGCCAGCAGCGTAGCTGATGTATCCTAATGGACGAAGGTCTTCAATGGTGTTTGTTGTAAGGTTAATTACAAGCATCGCATTATTCTCTTGAAGGGAAACATAAGCGTGAGTATTATCGTCAGAAACTGCGATATACTCCGGCTCTAAATCTTGAGCAACTGAAGCACTTGTGCTGAAAATACGAATACCTGATGCGCGAAGAGTTTCCTCTTGTCCATTAAAAGCTGTCAAAGAAATTTGTGTTGTGTTCGCTGAAGTCAAATCTGCAACACCACCACTGATATCAACAATTGTAACTGAACCTTCTGGATCAACAGAATAATCTGAGTTTGGTTCACCTTCATTCGCAACAAGTACCTTTGTGTAATCCTTCGAAAAACAAACCATATCTGGCATGGCCCCAGCGACAACCTGATTGACAAAGCCTCCGTTATAGTCAAGGAATAAAACTGAACCATTTTCTTGTGGATTCGAATTCTCAATTGCGCAAACCACTATTCCATCTCGCACAGCAACGGAGTTAATATTACCATATGGCGACATATCAATCGATGAAATGATTGAAGGTGCTGTTGGGTTTGCAAAATCCACAATATCCAATTTGTTTGCAACACTGTTTGCAATAAACAATCTCTGAGTCAATCTACAATGTCCAACAATCTCTGCTGAATTTGCACCAGCAGCTCCGTTAGAGAAACTTGAAAGCAAGTTCATGTTTAACTGATTAGATGCTTCTGGAGCAACATAATCGTTGTCTTTGATAAAGATGATTCTGTAGTTGTTAGTAGCATCAACCGTTGCATAATCAGCTCCGGAGATTTTAACAACAATACGCTCCGCTTTTTCAGATAAATTATCATCCGCAATAGTAATGGTGTTATTGAATACACCATTTGTGTTAGCTGGGATAACCAAAGAGTCGGTCCATGTAAAATCCAAACCTTCTGTAGCATCGCTGTAAACAGATAATGAGAAATGGACAGTTGTGTTAAATGAAGTAGCGTTAGCCATTGTAACAGGAACAGTTACGGTACCTGCGTTTTCATTTACAAAAATGAAGTTCGAAGCAGAAGCAATTGATAAGGCTCCCAAAGCGCAATTCAATGTAGTTGATCCGTCGCAGTTCTCATCAATATCGTTGTAGCACTGCTCGTTAGCTCCAGGATTAACAGTAGATGCTGCGTCGTTGCAGTCTGCAGCTAGAAGTGCGTAACCCACAGGAAGTGAACAGGCCATCGTGGTTGTTCCATCAACACCGTATCCATCTCCGTCTTCATCTAAGTAGTAAGCAACTTCATAAGTACAATCATTGGAGGCAATTGTGGCATTCTCATCATAATTACAAGCAAAAGCATCTGTACATCCCGTAACTGGAAATCCAGCCAATATTGCATCACCTGGTGAACCTATATTCGCTGCCACGTTAGGTTAGCACTTGCAAAAGATTGCTGTCCTTCAACAACACCCACTGTGCTTAACACACCAACATAAGATGTGTTTATTGTTCCATCAGCGTTGTATCCCCAAAAGAACGAAGAACCAGCAGTTGCAGCGCCGAAAGAAACTCGGTTCACTTCAGCGCCAAGTTCATCAAAAACAACAACTCCGTCTCCGTTTGAAGATAAACCAGCGCCAGAACCAGAATAAGTTCCTACTTGAACGGTGTTTGCTATACCCCAAAACGTTCTATAGTCTGCTGCAAAAGTTGCAGATCCTGACTCTCCAAAAATTACGCTTTCGCCAGAGGCAATAGAAGTAACTCCGTTCAAAGCCAATGAATTAGCATATGAAAATGAACCATCGTCCATTTTGTATCCTGTGAGTGTTACTGGTGAAGTTCCTAGATTGGTTAATTCAAACCAATCGGCAGTTCCTCCTGAAGACATTACTTCGGTAATTCGAAGTTGGGCATTTGATGTGCTGATTAACATGAACAGCGCTCCAAAAATAAAGGCTATTTTTTTCATTTTGTAAAGGTTTTAGTAACTGCAAAGGTGGCTACTTAACAAGCTAACGCACATTTTATTAGCGTTATGAATAGATAAAGAAGATAACGTCTTTTGTTAACTCAATGTTTTTTCACTCCTGCTGGTTTTTATTTTTGATATCCACCAAACACTTAGATTAGAAATTCAGCTTATTTTTGCACACATGCTCTTCAGCTCTTTTGACTTTCTTGTCTTTTTTCCAACAGTAACGTTGGCTTATTTTATGATGCCTGAAAAATTCAGGAACACTTGGCTATTGCTTGTGAGTTGTTTTTTTTACATGTTCCTTATCCCCTACTACATCATAATTCTGCTCGGCACAATCAGCACTGACTTCATTGCAGGGAAATACATTTACAAGGAAAATAATCCAAATAGAAGAAAACAAATTCTTACATTAAGTTTAATCATTAACATTGGGATCTTGTTTTTTTTCAAGTACTACAATTTCTTCGCTGGCGAATTTGCTCAACTTTTCGGAACACAAAACACCGACGATTTTCTTTATCGAGTAGCACTTCCAATTGGACTGTCATTTCACACCTTTCAATCCATGTCCTACACAATCGAAATCTATCGGGGACATTGCATTCCTGAAAAAAACTATTTCCGCTTCATGCTGTTTGTCATGTTCTACCCTCAGCTTGTTGCAGGCCCAATTGAACGTCCTCAGAATTTACTTTTTCAATTTAATGAAAAGAAAACATTCAGTTACGATAGAGTAAAATCCGGACTTTGGTTAATGCTTATTGGTTTCTTCAAGAAGATTGTAGTTGCAGATCGGCTCTCAGTTTTAGTCGATTCCGTGTATGCCAATCCTGATGGATTCAAAGGTATACCAATCCTGCTTGCCATTGTATTTTTCACCATTCAAATTTATTGTGACTTCAGTGGATACACTGACATTGCGCGAGGCGCTGCAAGGGTAATGGGTTTTGAACTTATGGAAAATTTCCGTTTGCCTTACTTTTCGAAATCTATTGGCGAATTTTGGTCGCGTTGGCACATTTCATTATCTGGTTGGTTCAAGGACTACTTGTACATTCCATTAGGCGGAAACAAAGTAAACGCCTTTAAAGTTATTCGAAATGTATTCATTGTATTTCTTGTTTCCGGCTTGTGGCACGGTGCGAATTGGACCTTCATTATTTGGGGAGCCATGCATGGATTGGTAGTTATTATTGAAAGACTAACTCATTTTTCAAAGTCAAAATTCTCTACCTATTTCGGAACGCTATATTCTTTTCTTGTGGTATCCATTCTTTGGGTCTTCTTCCGCGCAGAGGATATTAATCAAGCTCTAGAAATTTTTAAGAATGCCCTGCAATTTCCGCAGACCGGAATTAGCATTCAGTTCCGAGGATTGGGATTAACGATAAACGACCTTGTGCTTTCCGCTTGCTTCGTGACTTTGTTATTTGCCCACGACCTATTCGCAAATAAGGTAAATATATACGATTGGGTTCAGCGAAGAACTGCAGTTGCAAGATGGTCAATTTATTACT
Source organism: Flavobacteriales bacterium (assembly GCA_044374295.1). GTDB lineage: Bacteria > Bacteroidota > Bacteroidia > Flavobacteriales_D > Sanyastnellaceae > CAIZGX01. The sequence goes on from JBILOU010000039.1 coordinate 5,350, forward strand.
TCATAGTCATACTTGTCATTTTCTATTCAATTACCGACGGAACCAAGAACTTCATATACTTTCAATTTTAATATGAAAAAGTTTATCCTGAAATTGGTGCTATTTTCCAGTCCATTTGCAATTTGGTTCAGTATTGTAGCCTGGATAGACCCTTTCAATTTCTTCAACAACAAATCGAAAGAGGAAATTCAGGCTCGTGAAGATAAAATTCGTCCGCTGAATAGCATGCTTTTCAATATGATTCAATACAAACACAATCCCACGGAAGTAATTTTCATTGGTGACTCTCGAACACGTATAGTCTCAGATTCTCTTTATCATTCACTTACCAATTTAAGCACATTCAACCTTTATTCAAACAGAGCCAAATTGAATGAAATGATTGACTTATTCTGGTATGCCGAGAGTTTTCAAAAACTTAAAAAAGTATACATAGGTGTTAACTTCAATTTATTCAACACCTACGCATTTGGTGCACGCTCTAAATCAAATAGTGAAATCTGTAACTCTAGTTTAAAATACATTACGAACAGAGCCGTTGGCGAAGCTACCGGTATAATGCTTAACCTTGTCTCACTCGCTCCAGAGAAAAAACCGAATCAAATTGAATTTTGGAAATACAACATCGAAGAAAAATCTGCTGACTTCTATTCCAAATACGGTTTCCCGTCGGAAGCAGTTAGCCAACTCTCTGAAATTGCAAAACACTGCAAAATACATAACATTGATTTAACATTTGTTGTGCTCCCGCATGCAGAACCCATGCGCAAAAAGGTTTTGTATTACAACTTAACAAACCAAGAAGCTGTTTTCAAGAGTACCATTTGCGAAATAGCAACAACAATAGATTACGATTATGAAAATGCTGTAACTTGCGACACCACTAATTTTGGTGACCCCATTCATTTTAAAAAACACATCGGAGAGCTGATTGCGAAAGAGCTTGCCACTAAAGATTATCAGATTGGCAAAGCCCTGAAGAATTAATCTGTATTTTTTTAATTAGTTATAAATCTTTAACAAAAGAACTTCAATTATCTTGGTAAATTAGCATCAAATTTGAATCATGAAAAAAGTTTTTACCCTCGTTTGTCTTACAGCATTATTCAGTATCGCTTATTCTCAGAAGGAAGCTGAAAAGACTCCAGTAAAGAAATCACGATACTTTTCTATCGGAACAGGAACTTCAATTTCGCTTGGTGATCTTTCCAATTACTATTTCTTTCCGAAATTAAGTGAATTTGGTTCAGCGGCAAGAAGCGGACAAATGCTTGGATATGGGGTGTCCAATGCTTATGGCAAATTAGGATACGCTCTAGCTTTTCAAAATGGGGGGTTAAAAGGATACCACGTGTCTAACTCAAACGACACCACGCAATTTCAAGGAAGCTTTTCATCTCTCACGTACAACCTTACTTTAAATTCGAACACCTTGCTTCAATTGCGCAAGAATCCAAAGTTTACTTTCAACGGAAGCGTTGGCATAGGGGTATCCACCTACCGTTCTTTCAGTTACACTAAACCAAATGCAATAAGAGAATACGATGAGTTTTACGGATATGATTCCCAAACAAACACCAATGCAAACGGATTCGAAAGTACAGAACTTCATTTAACAAACAAGAAAACTACTTTAGTTGTTCCTGTTCAATTTCAACTGAACTATGCAGTTAACTCGAACACCAGTGTTCAGTTCGTTATAAATCGTTCTTCATTTTTCACTGACAACATAGACGCGGGGTCGGTAGTTGGATTCAACAAAGACCGAGTTCTTTATCTTGGTCTAGGATTAACGCAAAACATTAACAACTCTAGTACAAACAATAAATTTTCTTTTTCTTCTATTAAAAACTACCCTTTTGTTGTTTCTCTGCAAGGTGGCGCTTTTGCTGTAGTTGGAGATTTCATTCCAAACGAAAACGGCCCTTCTCCTGTAACTGCTTTGAAACTATTGAACGGAAAAAATGGCTCTTCATATGGAATTGGTTTCAAGCAATATGTTGGAAAAAGATCAGCACTTTCTTTGAATTACACTTTGGCTAAAGCAACCGGATCAAGAACATTATCATTCGCAGACACACTTAGTCAAGCGTTCACACTTGATTTGTCTTCTTTAAGCTTTGATTACAGCTATGACATTAATTTTTCGAAAGATGAAAAAACTGTATTTTCCATAACCCCGTTCGTGGGTGTGGGTGTAGCTGGATTCAGAAGTAAATCTTACTTTTCAAGTGACAATTCAGTTATCGACTCATTCAGCTACAATGAAGGCGAATCTTTCTCACCTGTGGCTTTTGCTGCCGGTGAATTCACAAGAAGAATTGTTATACCTGCGGGTGTGACTCTTTCACTTCCATTAGGAGAAAAAATAAATATTCAAGCTACTTTCAACAACAACCATTATTTGTCTGATGGCTTAGACGGATTCGTAAACGAATTAAGTCGTAAAGACCGCTCTTATCAAGCGAACTTAGGTATTTCATTTAAGCTGAAATAAGGTAGCATTATTTAATGCATCTTTAATTTATGAATGATGCTCGGTCTTCCAATAGAGGCCTAATCTCGGATTTAATTCAATCTGCCGCCCGCTCGTTTATTATTCGTGCAATTGGTATTGCTTCAACCTATTTATTTTCAATCTTCATTATTCGTGAATATCAAATTGAATCATGGGGAAAAATCACCTTGCTCTTCTCAATTATTCAGGTAGCCGCGCTTGTGATTCGTGTGGGCATGGATAAGGAAACTATGCTTAAGTTTAGTAGTGAAAGTCCGAGTGCTATAAGCTATTACTCGAAAGCATTCCGTCAAATTGCACTTCACTCAGTAGCCGCAATCTTGTGCGCATTAACTTATTTTAGTTTTTCAGGCACCGCTATCTTTCGTGAATGGAATCTATTCTATATCTGTATTGGAGCTTCAGCTATGAGTGTCTTAATGCTTCATTCTGAAATGTTAAGAGGACTTAAAAAAGTCGGATGGTACAGCTTTTTTGAAAAAGGAGGCATTTTCACCATCACCGCCCTATTCGCATTAATCTCATTCTTCACGTTTCCCTCTGCTGAATTCAATCTGTTCTATCTTGTTTTGGCTATTGCATTACTCTGTCTTTTGGCTATTTACATTTCGAGAAATGCTATTCAAAAACTTCCAAATAATATTAGGTCTAGGGAATTACACCTTGAATCTCCTTTGAAATTAGGCTATCCCCTCATGCTTTCTGGAGCAGGGTTTATGATTATGAATTGGTCTGACCTGTTTATCATAGATGCATACCACCAGGAAGGCGCTGTTGGTCTATTCAATATTTGTTCAAGAATAGCTAGCCTAAGTGCCTTCGCCTTGCTTGCAGTGAATACGGCAAACGGACCTAAGATATCCGAGTTGTTTCAAAAACAAGAATTGAAAAAATTAGAAAAGTATATCCAACATTCGAACAAAATAACAGCATCTATTTCTTTACTTGTAGGGGTTGTTATTTTCATCTTTCCACATGTTATATTAGATGTTTTTGGAATAAACACACAGGACAACGCCGTTGTTAATTGCCTTCTTATACTTGTTGTAGGCGAAGTCATTAACGCCTCATGCGGATCTATTGGACTCTTACTTCAAGCTACCGGATATAGAAAACAATTTCAACGCATTGTATTCATCTCCACTTTAATGAGCATTGTTTTAGGACTGCTATTTATTCCAAAATATGGAATTATTGGAGGAGCTATAGCGAATGCAGGTGCTACAGCAATTTGGAATATCTCAGCATTCCTTTACGCACGCAGAAAATTAAACATTGGCCTTTTTATAAGCAAACTATGAAGGTTCAATTCGAAAATAAAGAAATAAGACTGCCCGATTTCCTTCTAATTGGCGCTGCTAAAAGTGGCACCACCACCCTTTTCGAATACCTTAACACACACCCAGAGGTTTTCGTTCCTGCCAAAAAGGAATTGTTTTATTTTTCATTTGGAAACAAACAACCCAACTACACCAATGCGAATTTTCTTTCCATGCTCACATGGAAAACAAAGGACTACGTGCGAGAATTTGAATTCGTTGAAGATAAAATAATTGGAGAATGTTCCACTTCATATTTGTACACTTCCAATAAAACCATTGAAAACATTAAAAGTCTATACGGCGAAAGAGCCAAAGATTTAAAAATAATTGTTATACTAAGGAATCCTGCGGACCGTGCATTCTCTCATTACACTCATTTGGTTCGTAACGGGCTCGAGAAACTATCGTTCGAAGAAGCCATTGATCAGGAAAATATTCAAGCTAGAAAAAATGAGATTTGGGGATTCGACTATCTCGAATATGGTAATTATGCCACTCAGCTTGAGGCCTTCATGCTAGCTTTTGCCAAGGTGAAGGTATTTCTTTTCGAAGATCTTAAGAAGCCTAAAGAATTGCTTGAAGAGCTGAATAGCTTCCTTGAATTGAAAGCTCCCTTCCAACCAACGGAAATGAAAACGTTCAATCCAAGTGGAATACCAAAATACAAGCGAACACTTAGTATGCTGCGAAATAAAAAACTCAAACGCTTTATTAATAAGTTGGCCCCTAAAAAACTTACCTTCCGATTGAAAGCGCTTCGCGATCAATGGATGTCGAAAACTATGATACGCGTGCAAATGAACACCGAAACGAAAACTGAACTCGCTGCTCATTATTCGAGCGAAATAGATAATTTAGCCAAACTTCTTAACCGTTCACTTGATCACTGGAAATAATGGCCATCAAATTTCTTATTAACGGATTCTTTCGAAGTGGCACAACTTTTTTTTTCAATCAGGTTAAAGAGCAACTGCCCAAGTATACCTGTTTTTATGAACCTTGCTATCCGAAATTGGGTCTTGTTGTTGAGCACCACAAACAGGCAAAACAGAAGATAGACAAGCTACACAGCACTTCGTTGTGGAGCGAATATGCCGAACTTCACCATTCCGATTTCCAAAACCTGCTGCGAAATCATCCAAATACTGACAACAATGGTATTGCGAGTGATGCTTGTTTATTCAATTATTTAAATCAATATCACAAGCTTGAAAAAAACGTTGTACTGCAAACCAATCGTTACCACTTGTATCTTGGAGCTATTCAAGAAAATTATTCCATTCCTGTTGTGCACATTATTCGAAATCCGATTGACATCTATTTTTCAATGCTTAAATCGTACACGCAACGTTCCGTTGGCGTTAAGAAGATTATTCGAAAAATTATTTTTCCATTTACATCGAAAAACTATTTCGGACAAGATTCTGAGCTGAAGCATAACATAGAAAAGCTTGGATTGCCTGCTGTGTTTTATGATAATTGGAAATTCAGATACTTCAAAAAAGTTACTTTTAAAGAAAAAGTATACATCAATTGGGTACTTGACAACTATGCCGTAATTGCGGCGAAAAAAGACATTCTGATAACTTTCTATGAAAACCTTACAACACATACCGAGGCAGAGTCCCAGCGTATTTCTAATCATGTTCTAGCCAGAATTCAGATTCAAAACGCAAAACCTTCTGTATCAAAAAAGAGTAAGCGCGAAACAGACTTTTTTCTCTCAGTTATTGAAAAATATAACCTGAATCACTGTCTTGAAGTTATTCAACAGGAATTGAATGCGCAAAACATTAATTATTTTCAAAATTGAATCAACTCCTTCGAAATACCATATTCATTATTGAACTTTCGCTTGTTTTCATTGTTGGTTTTCGACTGGCCTTGCACACTCCGTTAAATTCTTTTGTATATGCGCTCGAAGCTATCACCATTGTTGCATTCTTCTGTATTTTCCTTTACCAACTAATTGTTAAGCTATACTCAAGAAAGAAAATCGACCCCTTCCTGTATCTGAATATTGGAATGTGCCTATTTCCCCTGTTGGGCAGTTTAAATGCCAACTTAGAGTTTGGTCAACCCATGTATCACGGGCTCATTCATCAGCGAGATTTTTTCCTATTTCTCATTGGAATTGTTCTCTCCAATTATATTAAATCCTCCTTTGAACTCAAGCAAATTGAGCTATCGTTTCAATTTATAAGTTGGTTTAGCTTGGCTATTTTTATTGTCACTCCCATTTTCATTGACCCGGAAAAGTACCTCGCCACTGATTTTGTGGGATTCAACCCACTGAAGGGCGGATATATCTATAAGTTCGTAATGACCTTTATGGTATTCGGATTTCTGTATTATTCAATTTTATTCTTCCGAAACAAACGCGTTTTAGACGCTTTATTATCCATGCCTTTTCTTATTTATCTCATTTTCATTCGTCAAGACCGTTCAATTATTTTACTCAGCTTAATCACATTTATCTTTTTCTTTTTCAAACGAATATTCCCACTCAACAAGATAAAGTATGGTCTAATAACCCTTGTTTCAGCTGTGTGTTTCACTTTATTTTTATCCGTTTTCGAGACGAATTATTTCGTTAAGTTCACGAATGTGATTACCGCATTTTCAGGAGAAGAAACCAATGAAGCAGCAACAAATATTCGGAACAAAGAAATTGCAATTGCTCTTCCATACATAGCTAAAAACCCTTATTTCGGAAATGGAGAATTAAGTAATCAGTGGAACGGTGGTTACCAAAGACTATTCGGTTATTTCTTTCCTTCAGACATTGGATTAATCGGAGAAATTTATGTTTTTGGAATAATTGGAACACTGCTCCTTCATGTGCAATTTATTTTCGGAGCATTTTATGTTCGCAAGACAACTGATAAAAAAAGTGATCACTTCTTTATCGTCCTCAGTTACTTTTTATTGTACACAATTCTCGATTCTTTAACCGCCGGACAAACCATATTCTACGCTGCAAATAGCATGATCATTATATCCTTGCTTTATTCCTATTACAAGCTTAACAGCAATTCATTCACTTCAGATAGAAAAGAATTATCCGATGAAAAATTCATTTAAGCTCTTTCTCTTTTGCTTATCCGTTATAATACTAAATGGATGCAAACCTTCATCGAAACAGATTTGTAAGATTCCAGATAATTTGAATTCGATGACATCAGTAAGTATTCAACATAAAAAATTGGGATTCAATACAAGCAATGCATTTCATCTCCCATTAAATGAAACCGATGTGCAAATTATCTCATCACTTCATGCTGAAGTGCTTCGTTTTCCTGGAGGAACCATCGGTAATTTTTATCATCCAAATGGAATTGGATACGGCTTAATCCCTTCGGAATTCGAACAACTTGAGGGAAAGGCAAGTGAGACACTTAACAATCAAATAAGCAAATCTTATAAGGATTCAACAAACTACCTTTTCCCATTTATTTCATTGGCAAAACAAACCGGTGCTTCTGTTTTGCTTGTAGCCAATATGATAACAGGAACAACCGAAGAATTGAATTTCTTAATCACCACTCTTCTCCAAAACAATGTAAAAGTTGAAGGTGTTGAATTGGGAAATGAACTGTTCCTCCCAGCATATGTCAATTATTTTCCCACCGCGAACGAATATTTGAATAGAATAACGCCGTTCATTGAATTTCTAAAAGTAAACCACCCGACTATTCCTTTTTCAATTCCTGTTTCCTTCGGCCATTCAGGTGTAAAGCGAGCGACAGACTGGAATGCTGAAATTCATGACAAAGGAAAATCTGAATATCTATCTATTCACTATTATTCAGATCCTTCTAAAAAAGATTACGTTGAAGATTATGATTCGAGGTACAAACTATTGCTTGAACTTTTTCCGAATAAACATTTTTGGTTAAGCGAGTTCAACCTCCTACATCCAGGAAAAGATTACGGCAATTCACATTTTCAAGCACTTCAAAACATACGATTAATATCACACGCTTTAGTCAATTCCAATGAACTTAATTTACTTATCTATCACAATTTATTAGGTTCAGACAAAGCCTTTTCTTTGCTCAGCAAAGACAAAAACGAAACAAAGCAAAACTATTCCTTCCAATCATTTTCTACGATTTATAACTGCAATAACCAAGCGAATTATTCTAAGATTTGTGACAATTCGTTCGCCTGTTTTCAATCCGAAAAAATTTCCATTATAGGAACAACCAAAGAAGAAATGCAAATGGAAATACCCGCCTTTATGTTGAACGGACCTGCTAAATATAAACTTCAATTTATTACAGATAAGTCATCAGACATTCAAGCAATTCGATCCAAAACGATAACTCTGCCCGCTAACTCATTCTATTTCATTACACAATAATTATTCATTCAATGAAAGGCTTATTTATAGTTGGAAATAGCCGATCTGGAACAACACTCATGAGCCGAGTGCTCGGTCGTCATTCCGACATTTATCAATTGAATGAGCTTCATTTTTACGAAGAGTTGTATGAACCTCAAATCAATGCACCGCGTATCTCAGAATCGGACAGTAACAATCTGTTCAATACATTAATGGCTCGAGATATATATGGGTACCTTGAATACAAATCGAAAGATCCACTATTCAGTCATTTAGAATTTCCACTTCCAGCAAATACCAATAAAGCCATTGATGTGTTTAAGCACATGCTCACGACCCGAACGTTAAACGCTGAAAAAAAACTATTTTGCGAGCAAACCCCGAGAAATGCATTTTACATTGAAGACATAATAACATCTTTCCCTGATTCGCACATTGTATTTATGATGCGCGATCCTCGAGCCGTATTGTTGTCTCAGAAACTTAAGTGGAAAAGAAGATACTTGGGAGCTTCAAATATTCCATTGCGTGAATCCATTCGGTCTTGGGCGAATTTTCACCCCTACCTCATCAGTAAGATGTGGAACAGTATCGCCAAAATTGCTATTCAATACGAAAATCATCCGAACGTAACACTCGTGAAATTTGAGGAATTCACTCAGAATCCACAAGCGACGTTAGTGGATTTATGTCGGAAATTAAATATTCCATTTGAAGAAAATATGCTTCAAGTCGAAGTTAAAGGCTCTTCAACAAGAGCCGACCAAAACAAAAAAGGTGTTGTTGCCAAAACATCAACGGAAAATAGTTTTCAGGGAATAACTGCTGCAGAACAGTTCATTTGTGAACGAATTAATGCCGACTTAATACAGCGTTTTAATTACGTTAACATTCAAAGCAAGGCCTTGCCCTACTTTGGACTCGTAATTAACTTTTTTCTTTTATTCTTTAAATCCGGATTAAGTCTTGTGCTCAACCTCAACCGATTTAAAAATTTAAGAAAAACGATTAAAAAACGATTCGGAGTGTGAGTATGAGTAGTAGCAAGAAAAAACCCAATTTATTCATTGCAGGTGCGCCTAAATCTGGTACAACCCTACTCTATCATTTCCTGAACAACCATCCTGAAGCTTTCATGAGTGCACCGAAGGAAACTAATTTTTTCACGTACACTCTAATTAAGAAGCAGAACTTATATTACGGCGCTGAGAAAATTCACTCACTTGATCAATACGAGCGCCTCTTTGAAAACGCGCAAAAAGAAAAAATTATTGGTGAAGGAAGTGTATCCTATTTATTCTACCCAAATGTTGCTCAAGAACTGCAACAATACAATCCAAATTCGAACATTGTTATTCTCCTCAGAAACCCAGCTGAACGGGCCATTTCTCATTTTCTAATGGACAGCAGATTGGGATTCATGAATGATTCTATTGAAAATATTTTTTATAAAAAATCAAAACATAAAAACGCGCATCTATGGTTTCAACAAGTGTTTGAACTTGGATTGTATAGCATTCAATTAAAACGCTATTTCGAATATTTTCCGAAAAAGCAAATTCACATCTTTTTTTATGACGAAATTAAAAAAGACACGAACGCCTTTTTTCGGGAAGTCTGTAACAAGCTAGAACTTTCTCATATTGAATTCAATTTTTCTTCCTCGAATAGAAATGCATTTGAAGCTCCGAAAGGCAAGGCTATAGCTTCCCTTTATAAAAGCGAGCGTTTGAGACATCTCAGTAAATTCCTCATTCCAAAGTCTCTCATTGGGAAGATCAAAGAAACTTTTTTCACAAAGGAAAAACCCGCGTTTTCAGAACAGTTCTTAAGAGATTTAAACCTATATTACGCAGATTCAATTAGAGAGCTGGAACAAATGCTCGAAAGGCCACTAGACCAATGGAAAAGCAAATAGCGATTATTGATCATGTTGGAACCAAGGCGGGCATTGACTTTTATAGCCTGTCATTGCTCGAATCATTAGCGCTAAATAACACGCGTGTTTCGTACTACAGTAATTTCAAGCACAACATTTCTTCCGTCCCAACAAGAAAAACATTTTATTTTCAAAGTTCTTCCAATAATATCTTGAAAGCTCTGGGCTTTTTTCACGGGTATATTTCAGCACTATTATTTTGTATCATTAAGGGAGAACGTAACATTCTGCTCCATTCTTTTTCATACACGTACAAAGATTTTTGGCTTATTCTTTTGTTGCTCCTAGGTAATCGGAAAATTTTAACCATAGCGCATGACGTAGATAACTTCGCAGCAGGAGATAAATTCTGGATTAAGAAATTCATTCTTAAAAAATGTACGCGAATCATGGTGCACAATGAATTTTCGAAAATAGAATTGGAACATCTGAATATACTGGGGACCAAAGAGAAAACAGTAATTATTCCGCATGGCCATTTTCTTGAGTTGAATAAAAATCAAATCGAAAAATTAAAGGCAAAAGAAGAACTTCAATTCGATATAACCAAAATTTACTTGTTGTTCTTCGGACAAATAAAAGCAGTTAAGGGACTTTCGATTCTTTTTGAAGCTGTGGCATTACTTCCTGAGAAATTTCATCTTGTCATCGCGGGAAAGCCTCAATATTCAACTTCCGAAATTGAACATCAAATAACGATGCTAAATATTGAAAATCGCATCACACGTGAATTCAGGTACATTACCAACACAGAGAGAAACGTATACTTTTCAGCCGCAGACGCAGCAATTCTTCCGTACACAAAAATTTATCAAAGCGGTGTGCTGCTTATGAGCATGTCCTACGGCCTGCCCTGCGTAACCTCAGACCTTCCTGCTTTCAAAGAGATTATTTCAAACGGAGAGAATGGAATGCTTTTCCAATCAGAAAATGCATCGGATTTAGCTGAAAAAATCAAAGCATTATTCCATAATCTTGATGGTGTTAAATCTATTGAAAAAAATTCAATTAAAACCATGAATATGCATCACGATTGGAATTCAATTGCGATTCAATTCAAATCTACCATGCTATGAAGATTGCAATTATTGGCACACGAGGAATACCAAATAATTACGGCGGATTCGAGCAATTCGCAGACATTGTTTCTCAAGTGTGGGTGAAGGAAGGACACGAAGTTTATGTGTATTGTCCACACAACCATCCCTACCAATCAACCGAATTCAATGGTATTCATCGCATTGTTGTAAATGATCCGGAAGAAAGAATGGGTACCGTTGGACAATTCTTTTATGACCTCAATTGCATTCGAGATGCAAGGAAGAGAAATTTCGATATTTTCTTACAGCTCGGATATACCAGCAGTTCAGTTTGGGGATTTTTATTTCCTAAAAGAACCTGCGTCATTACGAACATGGATGGTCTCGAATGGAAAAGAGCAAAATACGGAAACGCCGTTAAAGTCTTCCTCAAAACAGCCGAAAAATGGGCGGTAAAACAAAGCCATGCCATGGTCTCCGACTCCAAAGGCATTCAATCCTATTTACAAGAGACTTACAAAAAAGAATCGACTTTCATTGCTTACGGCGCCCACTTATATATTCCCAAGGTCGACGCATCGTTGCCTAGAAAATACAACTATTTAAACCCCTTTCAGTACGATTTAGTCATTACACGATTCGTTGCTGATAATAATTTGGAAATGATTCTCGATGGATATATACAATCAGAACAGAAGTATCCATTAATTATGTTAGGGAATTCGAAAAACGAATACGGGCTGTTCCTTCGATCAAAATACAAGAACGACTCGATAATATTCGAAGATTCAAATTTCAACACTGAAGAACTGAATGAATTGAGGTACTTGTCGCGCCTTTATTTTCATGGACACTCTGCCGGAGGAACAAACCCAAGCCTGCTAGAAGCCATGGCCTCTAACGCACTGGTATGCGTGCACAACAATATCTTCAACAACAGTGTTATTGAAGGAAATGGATTCAATTTTGAAAATGCCTATGAAGTCGCTACTCTTATGAACAAGTCCATTCATAAAGAAGAATTTTCATCATGGATTGAAGGCAACCGCAATCTTATTAAAAAAAAGTACAGCTGGAATTTCATTTCCAGCTGTTACTTAGATCTATTTCAAAAAATGCTTAATTCGAAATAAGAATGCGATCTGTTGTGATTTCTCCTTTCGCGTTTTTCGTTTTTACAAGATAAATTCCTTCGCTGACATTGGCTACATTTATGCGGCTTGAAATTCCTTGATTGTACTCTGAAATAACAATCTTTCCTGTTAATTCGTACAATTCAACCGAGGTAATAGCATTATCGTTCAAGCTCTGAACCAACACACTTCTGTCCGATGGTTGGAAAGTGCTCTTCGTCGCAAATCCGCCTCCATTTGCTAACTCCATGCATTGAATCATGCTCAAGTTTGCTACTTGCGATACAACATAAGGCGGACAATTTGCTGTTAGCACGCATCGGTAATCCTTTCCCGAGGTAGTCCCATTTGTAAGGACTTGCATAGTAGCAGTCTTTACCCCATCGTAATTTGAATCGTTGATAAGATTCAACCATTTTTGCTGCGCTACATTGAAGTATTGCCAATGGTATTTGATCGTTGTATTTCCCGTTCCAACACATGTGAACACTGCTGTTGAATTCTCACATGCTTGTTGATTAGCGGGATGTGAGGTAAAACTCAAGGGCCCATTGTTACTCCACACTATTAGTTTCTTCGGTGCTGAAAAACTCGAAAGCACGTTACATGAACCCAACACTCTGCAACGATAGAACTTATTATTTAATGAAGTTGATGGTTGTATAATGCTCAAATCGCTTGTGTTTACTCCGCTGTAAATAAGGCTATTCGCAAGGTTAACATACACAGATCCCTCCAAGATTTGCCATTGGTAAGTAATACCCACTCCGTGGGCATCTACTGAAAAGTGTGCTGTATCAGAAGTGCATGCAACGGCATTATTAGACTGTCCACTAATGCTTGTGTTAACATACAAAGTTGCATAATTCGAATTGGTTATTCCGCAAGCAGAAGAAGCAACAACTCTGAACTGATTTCCGTTAAATGCAGATTTTGCCTTGACAGTAAGAGTGTCATTGCGAACGCCAATGTAATTTCCAGAATTAGAGGCAATAGATCCTGTGTTATAAAGATTCGAAGTTGCTGAGAAATTGGTTTGCATTTGCCATTGGTAATTCACAAAATCTTCACAGGTAGTTGCAACTGAAAACTGCTCCCAACCGCCTGCGCAAACAACTACATCTGAAGGTTGAACAGTAAATTGAGGTGGCAACTTTATGTGTATACTCTTCGGGAATGAATAAACTGGGGCATCACCGGTACAAGATGTTGTTACCTTACATCTAAAATACTTCCCTTCCAATGCCAAATTATTCTGAATGTTAACGCTTAAGCTATCGTTGTTCACTCCAATAAATGTTGTTGATTCACTCAAATTGGAATAAACCCCATTTGAAGCGTCTGACATTTGCCATTGATAAGACAATTCAATTCCTCTTGAAACGGTGTTGAAATGCGCAACATCGATTCCACAAACGATTTGATTTTTTGCTTGTTGAACAACCTTAGTTCCAATACCTATATACACTCCCAAAGTATCTGAGCAACCATCGTTGGTAATTTTTAATGCATAAAGCTGTGCGCTTGATGTAAATATGTTGTTCGCAGCAACAGCGTTCGTGCATGCCTGATCGGAATACATAACCACAGACCCCGTTGTGTTGGCAGCGTCGGTTATTACAAGTGTACTTAAATCGAATGAACCTGGCTTACAAATATGTTGTGGTTCTGTAGCCGACAATTCAGGAGTAGCATTAATCTGAACGGTTAAACTCGCATCAGAAATCAAACCACATGTTGTTGTTTTACGAATTGTGTAAATTCCTGAAGTTGAAATGGCTGTTGGATTATTAACTACTAACCCTTCCGCATTTAAATAGGAAATTGATCCAATTGATGAATTTGCGTCAAGAACAGTAGCAGATGCTATATTTACTGTATTTGGAAAACATACAGCACCAGGCACATTTGTCAAGGAAATACTTGGAGACGTGTTCACCACAAGTTGACAGGCCGAAGAATACACCAATGTTGGAGCATAAGTACCTTGAATTCTGCAGCGGAACGTTCTTCCATTCATATTCTGAGCGACATTCTGAACGATTAAGGTATTCGTCCCTGTCCCTTGAAACGTGGTAGTGTTGGATAACAAAGTCCAAACACCATTCACTAACTCTTGCCATTTGTAGGTTAGTCCACACCCTGACGCACTGCAGGTAATCGAGGCGTTAGTTCCGACACACACCACCTGACTTGCAGACGGCTGAGAGATAAAGCTAACCGGCACATTCGCTGTAATAATTATTGAATTAGATGTCGCGTTGCATCCTGAAGGACTCGTTACACCCAAAGAATAGGTACCGCTTGAATTGGCAGTATACGTGGTAGATACAGCACCCGATATAGAAGCTCCATTCTTTCTCCATGAATATGTGTAATCCGGAATTGTATTCGCAGATAATTGAATATTGGCCCCTGTGCCGCACAACAAGGTTGAAGCACT
>JBILOU010000040.1:0-19448 GCA_044374295.1 Flavobacteriales bacterium
ATGGAAGCAGCAGAACGCAACAAAGGAGAAGAATCGTTGTATCGCGAAGAGAAATACGCGAAGATTTACGAGATCAACATGTTGCGATGCATCTTCTGCGGATTGTGTGAAGAAGCTTGTCCGAAAGAGGCCATCTTCCTTACCGATCGCATTGTTCCAAGTTCATTCACTCGCGGAGAAGAAGTGTTTGGAAAAAGTATATTGGTGGAAGACGTGAACGAACGTGTAGATGTTACGAAGCGTCAAACACCAGATGTATTGTCTTTCAAACAAGATAAAAAACACGCGCATAACCAAACCTTTCAAGACCGTTTAAAACAATGAGCTTAACCGAAATTGCTTTTTACTTTCTGTCGTTCCTCGCAATTTTCAGCGGTCTCGCTGTTATTCTTAGCAGGAATCCAGTGCACAGTGTCCTTTACTTGATTGTAACGTTTTTCAGCATAGCAGGACATTACTTTTTAATGAACGCTCAATTCCTTGCAGCGGTTCACATCATTGTTTATGCCGGAGCCATCATGGTATTGTTCCTCTACGTAATTATGATGTTAAACCTGAACGAAGAGCAAGAAGAGAAAACAAAATCATGGGTGAAGATTGCCGCGGTGGTTTCGTCGTGCAGCATCATGCTCATCTTGGTTTCGTTAATCTCGAAGTCAACCATTGTTATGGGTAAAGCCCCAATGGCCGACGATGCTGGATTGGTTCAGAACCTCGGAAAAGTATTGTACAAAGACTACCTACTTCCTTTCGAATTGGCGTCTGTACTATTCCTTGCCGCTATGGTAGGAGCCGTTTATTTATCTAAAAAAGAAACTTCAAAATCGTAATTATGGAAATCCTTCCGAACATTACCATACAGCATTATTTGTGGCTAAGCACTGCCTTATTCGCTCTAGGTGTTTTTGGTGTTCTGCTTCGCAGAAACGCAATTCTTATGTTCATGTGCATTGAGCTTATGCTGAACGCGGTGAACATTGCACTGGTAGCTTTTTCAAAAGTGCACGGCGACACTTCAGGACAAGTATTTGTATTCTTCATTATGGTTGTTGCCGCTGCGGAAGTTGCAGTTGGACTGGCTATCTTAATGATGCTTTACCGCAACTTGCACACAACAGACACCGACGCTTTAAACAACTTGAAGGGATAAGCCATGGAAAAATTAATTACACTCGTACCGCTCTTCCCGTTAGTTGGATTTCTTTATCAAGTTTTCTTCGGGAAAAACACTTCGAAACAACTCACCACCATTATTGGTTCTGGAGCCATCCTCGCTTCGTTCGTTGTCTCATTGATTGTCTTCAACAGTCAACTTCATTCACACCAAGCAGTTACCGTGAAAGTGTTCGAATGGATTCATGCAGGAAGTCTGCACATTGATCTAGCCTTTTTGGTAGATTCACTTTCTTCAACCTACCTCCTATTCATTACTGGAGTTGGTTTCCTTATTCACATATACTCTTCGGGGTATATGAGTCACGACGAAGGATTCAATCGCTTCTTCGCGTACTTGAACCTGTTCGTATTCTTCATGTTGATTCTAGTTCTTGGCGACAGTCTTGTGACGTTGTTCGTTGGATGGGAAGGCGTGGGTGTTTGCTCGTTCATGCTTATCGGATTCTGGTATAAGGAACACGCGAATAACGAAGCTGCTAAGAAAGCGTTCATCATGAATCGTGTGGGTGACCTTGGATTAATTGTCGCAATGATTTTAATCTTCAGCAACACCGGAACTTTGAACTATGTTGAATTATTCAACCACGGAAAAATTGCTTCATTGTCTCCTTCATTGTTAACCACCATTGCCATCTTCTTATTCATTGGAGCAATGGGAAAAAGCGCACAGTTTCCACTGCACACGTGGTTACCCGATGCAATGGCTGGTCCAACTCCTGTGTCTGCATTGATTCACGCAGCAACCATGGTTACTGCCGGTATCTACTTGGTAGCGCGTAACGGAGATCTTTTCGAAATGAGTCACACCGCTTCGAACTTGGTGATGTACGTAGGATTAATCACAGCGTTAATGGGTGCAACGATTGCACTTACGCAAAACGACATTAAGAAAGTATTGGCTTACTCAACTGTTTCTCAATTGGGATTCATGTTCGTAGCCTTGGGAATGGGTGCGCATAGCATTGCTGTCTTCCACGTAATTACACACGCATTCTTCAAAGCATTGTTGTTCTTAGGTTCTGGATCTGTGATTCACGGAATGGGCGGAGAGCAAGACATTCGCAGAATGGGTGGATTGAAGAAATACATGCCAACAACACAGAAGACCTTCTTAATCGGAACACTCGCTATCGCAGGTATTTTCCCATTCGCAGGTTTCTTCTCGAAAGATCAAATCTTGGCGCATGCCATGGAGCACAACATGCCTGTATTCATTTTATTGGTAATTGCTTCAGCTTGCACAGCGTTCTATATGTTCCGCATGTATTACTTAACCTTCCACGGAAAGTTCAGAGGAACACACGATCAAGAGCATCATTTGCATGAGTCTCCGGCTTCAATGACACTTCCTTTGTGGGTGTTGGCAGTAATGTCTGTAGTGGGGGGATTCATTGGATTCCCGCATGCATTGGGACACGCGATTCATTTCCCACACGCATTGGATCACTTCCTTGAAGGACCCGTTCTTGTTGCCGTTGGAGACATGTCGGTTACCGTTGAAATTATCTTGGCTTTGGCTACGATGGGTATTGCAGTTGTTATGATTTACGTAGCACACAACATCTATATCGCGAAAGCCACTCCAGTTTTGGAAGACAACGAAATCACTTCCCCTTTCCACAAATTGCTTCACAAGAAATACGGATTCGACGAGTTATACGAAGCAATGTTTAAGAAACCAGCAAACGCAATTGGACATGCATTCGCAACTGTTGTTGAATGGAAGATTATTGACGGAATCGTTAATGCAGCTGGAACTGCTGCAGAAGGTGTTGGTGCATTGGCAAGAAGATTACACGGCGGACACATCGCTGGGTACTTGCTCACTTTCATCGTTGGATTAATTATTTTATTGGGATTGATTTTTAAAGCATAAGCACCTATGTTAACTCTCGCACTACTTTGTATACCCGCCTTCTTCGGACTGATGATGTTCCTATCATCTGATTTATCGAAGAAATTAGCATGGGTAGGTTCTTTACTCAATGCAGCTGTTGCCATTGGTGCCGCTGTTGCCGTTTCATACGGAAAAACAGAAATGCTTGAATTCGATGGTGGAAACATTGCTCCGCTTGGCGCACACTTCGCACTTTCGATAAACGCAACAAGCATCTTAATGGTGTTGTTGAATGCATGCCTTCTTCCATTCATTGTTCATGTAGCAAGCAAACATGAAATGCGCAACGAATCGGCATTCCTTTCGTTAATCCTTTTCATGTCGTCTGCCATGATGGGCGCTTTCCTTGCGAACGACTCGTTCCTTTTCTACATCTGTTACGAAGCAGCATTGGTTCCGATTTACTTCATTATTCTACAATGGAGCACCGCTGAAAACAAAAGTAAAATTGTGTTGAAGTTTTTCGTCTACACGCTCTTTGCTTCATTGTTCATGTTGTTCTCGTTGTTGTATGTTCGTCAGTTCGCAGACAGCTTCTTAATCTCAGACATGATTGCCGCTGGATCGAAACTTTCACAGCACGAGCAAGTGTGGGTATTCGCAGGATTCTTCATTGCCTTCGCAGTAAAAATTCCAATCTTCCCTTTCCACACATGGCAGCCGAACACATACAAGGCAGCGCCTACCGCAGGTACCATGTTGCTTGCAGCAGTTATGTTGAAGATGGCTACTTACGGATTGCTTCGCATTACCATGCCTATGGTTCCTTCAGGAGCAGCGAATGCAGACTGGGCCATGTGGTTGTGCGTGATTAGCATCATCTACGCTTCGTTCGTGGCGTTGAACCAGACCAGCTTCAAACTATTAATTGCGTATTCTTCTATTGCTCACGTGGGCATGATAGCGCTTGGAATTTTAGCAAATGGAAATACCGCTTATGAAGGTGCACTGATTGAAATGGTATCTCACGGAGCCATTGCAGTTGGATTGTTCTTCATTGCAGATATGATTGAATCGCGTGTTGGACACGACCACTTCAACAAGTTGGGTGGACTTCGTGAAAAGCATCCGGCATTCGCCTTTTTGTTCTTCGCAATTGTTATGGCCTCTGTAGCACTTCCGGTAACAAGCGGATTTGTTGGTGAGTTCTTGTTGCTTCAAAGCGTGGGAAGTCACAATATTGTCATGGCTCTATTGGCGGGACTTACCGTTGTTTTCGGAGCCGTGTATATGTTGCGTGCGTTTCAAAGCACAATGTTGGGCAAGCATAATTCAGAGCTTGCATTCGCTGACATGGCTGCTTCTGAAAAATGGGTATTGACAGTTATTGTGATAATTACAATTGCTATTGGTGTCTATCCGGGTATGTTACTCGACGTTGTTCACAAAGGCCTTCAACTTACTGGAATTTAATTTTATGAAAGAGTTATTACTAACCGCATTATTGGGAATAGGAGTTTTGGTTTTAGACATTCTAAACCTGAAGAAATACGTTCTCCCATTTATACTTCTTGCCTTGGCTACGTTGGTTGGCTTTATTGCTTCCGATTGGAACACCGTTGAGACGCCCTTCAATCACACCATGTTGGTGTATGAAAACGGAGCAAACCTCGCATTAGGTGTGTTCGCTGTAGTTTTGTTCTTCTGGTTCATTCTTTCTTCGTCGTATTTCAAGCAACACGAAGGAAAAACAGATTTATACGCCTTGGTGGTATTCAGCTTTTGCGGTGCTGGACTCTTGGCTTCTTTCGGAAACATGGCTATGTTATTCTTAGGGGTTGAAATCTTAAGTATTCCTGTTTATGTTTTGGCGGCGAGCAAGAAGCACGATTTGGCTTCAAACGAAAGTGGATTCAAGTACTTCATCTTGGGTTCTGTGGCTTCTGCTATTTTGTTGTTCGGAATCACCTTGGTTTACGGCGCAACTGGAAGTTTCGATTTAGCGGTTATCTCGAATTTCATACAAGACGGGAAAGACGCATCAATCATTATGAATGTTGGAATTACCATGATTTTGGTTGGATTCCTTTTCAAAATTTCTGCAGCACCTTTCCACATTTGGACTCCAGACGTTTATCAAGGTGCACCAACATGGATCACCGCATTCATGTCAACGATTGTGAAAGCAGCTGCTATGGTAGCGTTGTTCAAACTCTTCACAGGTCCATTTCAATTTTATGTTGAAGCCAATGGTTACACCATTGGAGTTATCGCTGCGGTAACGCTTATTGCTTCAAACACGGCAGCATTGTGGCAAACCGACGTGAAGCGCATGTTGGCTTACTCGAGTATCTCTCACGCTGGTTTCCTTCTTTCAACCATTATTGGAAATGCATCGTTGTTGAGTTTATTGTTCTACTTGCTCACGTATAGCATTGCCGGAATCATTGCCTTCGGTGTAATTAAGGAAACACAAACCTTGGAAGGAAATCCGTTGAAAGGCTTGTACAGAAGAAACGGTGTATTGGCATTTGCTTTCACCGCTGCTTTACTTTCAATGGCAGGTATTCCTCCGTTTAGCGGATTCATTGCAAAGTATTTCGTCATTGCGCAATTGATCGAAGCGAAGTATTTCGCATTGGTGGTTGTCATGATCATCACCTCTGCCATCGGAGCCTTCTACTACCTACGTGCATCGTTGAATGTTTATCAGCATATCGAAAACGCCGGCCGCATTGTCCTAACTCCACTTGTTAAATGGACGTACATTTTGCTTACTGCATTGTTAGTAGTGCTTACAGTGGCGGCAGGATATATTCATCTTTTATAACAAAAAGATTTATCCGTAAAGCGGATCGGTCCCTTCGGGATGTATCCACGAAGTGGACCTGTCCCTCCGGGAGGTATCCGTAAAACGGCCTGGTCCCGAAGGGATGTATCCATGAAGTGGAAATATATTCGTCGAAGACATTCATTACCTTGCTAACACACACTCAAAGTCCTTCAATCATTTCACATGAAAATCTCCGCAACATCAACATTGGTTTTAAACTGGACTGATCAAAACGTGTGGCAAAGTGAAGAGACCTTGAGTTATTCCAATAAGCTAGATTTAAGCGAAGGAGAACCGCTCTTTAAGTTATTCAGTGACGAAGAAACCTTCATGCACATGCAGGCCGTTTCTGGGAGGAAGTATTTCATGAAACAAAGAATCACTCTTTTCTTGGAAGAGTTGAAAACTCGCGGAGAATCGGGACAGGTGATTATTCTTGCTGCCGGACTTGCTCCGCTGTCTATTGAGATCGCCTCTCTTTTTCCAAGCAGCCGTTTATTCGATGTGGACCAATATTTAATGGCTGAAAAGAAAGACCTCGTTAACGGCATTCCTTCCAACATTGAATTCATTGAATGTGACATCACGAATATATCTGCGCTCAATGAAAATTTATTGAAGCACGGCTTCAAAGCGGACGAACCAACCATTGCTGTTATGGAAGGCATCATCTATTACCTACCAACAGATAGCTTCAAAAACATATTGAATTTCCTGAATAAAAACAACGTGACTTTCGCGGGTGACTTTTGCCTGAAGCCTGAACTCGTGAATGAAAAAACGCGCTATTATTTAACCGATGTTTTCAGCAAAATAAAGGCCGAGGTCCAACTCGACTTTATTAATTTCTATTCTCCCGAAGAAATCACTACTCTTTTATCCGACGCTGGTTACAAGAATATCCATGTTTCAAACATGCAGCAAATTCAAGAAGAAAGAGTGGGTGAAACAAATCCATTTACAGAGAAAAACAGTTCCTGGGTCATGAACATTTCTGCAACGCCAAATACCCTCGTCGAAGACATTCGCAACGCATTCGCCCAAAGGGCATTCGTTACTTCGTAACATTAGTTGCATAACAACATCACACCATGACTAACCAAGAAATTTACTCCGAAGCACCAACCTACTTCCACTATTACTACGGACTTATTCCATCGAATGACTTGCTAGTGGCATTGGAGGAAGATTTAAATGCGACGCTTGAGATTCTCAAATCCATTCCTTCCGAAAAAGAAAACTTTGCATATGCTCCTAGCAAATGGACAACCAAAGAAGTGTTCAAGCACATCATTGAATGCGAACGTATTTTCGCTTATCGCGCTTTGCGTTTTTCACGATTCGACAACACGCCTCTTCCTGGATTCGACGAAAACGATTTTATCGAAAACTCGAAACACATGAATCAGAGCCTTGCTGAATTAATAACTGAATTCGAACTCGTCCGCAAGTCAACCATCGCTCTATTCAAATACATGTCGCCCGAAATGCTTCAGTTCCAAGCATCCGCAAACAACACCTCCTACTCTACTCGCGCCATAGGTTTCATGATCGTTGGCCACTGCATTCATCATTGCAATTTTGTGAAGAAGAATTATTAAGGGCTCTAGTTTTTTATTTCCATTTCTGCCTTCAGGAATATCGAATTGGCTTGACGATCAGGCCAAAAAGACAAAATGAGACGGCAACTAAATTAGATTTGGCATATTTCTTGGTTTTTTCTTTAAAAAAATATAACAATATGAAAAAATTGCTACTCTTTCTTTTCTCAGTATTAAACCTTACTATTTTGGCTCAGACGCCTGTTAAAGAAGCTAAAATTGGTACACAAATTTGGACTGCTACGAACCTTAACACCGCCAAATTCAGAAATGGTGAATTAATCCCACAAGCTAAAACAGCCGAAGAATGGAAAAAGGCAGGTCAAGAAGGCAAACCCGCTTGGTGCTTTTATAATTTTTCAGCTGAAAATGGTAAAAAATACGGTCGACTTTATAATTGGTTTGCAGTGAACGATAAAAGAGGACTTGCTCCCAATGGCTACAAAATACCAACCGACGCAGAATGGAAAATACTTGTTGATTATTGTGGAGGAATTATGGAGGCAGGTAAAAAACTAAAAAGTGCAACCGGTTGGAAAGAAAAAGGAAATGGAACAGAACCGAATGGTTTTAATGGTTTGCCAGGAGGATTTTGTCTCGAAGATGGAACTTTTGGAGGACTTACTACAAGTGGTGGATGGTGGACTTCGACCGAAGGAACTGGAATTGGATATGAAAATTCTTCCTGGGATCGCTACTTAGAAGCAGAAAAAAACACAGTTGAAACCTATTCAGAACCAAGAGAACTTGGTTTCTCGGTTCGATGCATAAAAATCAAAAAATAACAAGAACTAAATCAATACACCAGTTATGAAAACAATAACTTTCATCTTTTTTTACTTAGTAGCTTTTATTTCCTTTTCTCAATGGCAGGTTAAATTGGATAAAACTATTAATTGGTATCAAGTTTCTCCTACCGGAAACTTGATTTTAGGAACTTTGGATGGCGTATCAGGGATGGATGATAAATCCGGTATCATATCGTACACTGTAAATGCAATAGATTCTCCCACGGAGGATGAATTTAAAATGATTCCAAACACGCCCTTTGGTATGATTACTCGTGGACAAGGAAAATTGGAGACCAAAGTTATTTTTAATGTAAACGATGGCAAAGTACTCTATGATTCCAAAAAAGAAAATACCATTATCGGAAAACAATACCTTTTAGGCAGCACAGGAGATTTTCTTATGCAAGGATTAAAAGGATCGGAATCAGTTTTCTTTCTTGTTGACGCCTCAACTGGAAAAGTTAGATGGGAATTAAAAGGAGTTTTTGGAAACAGCATCTTTGCTGAAGTGATTGATGGTAGCCCGATTGAAACCGAAGATGGAAATTTCATAATCCCTACCACTGGGGGAATGAAAGGTGGTGCAATTTATTGTTTTTCAGCAGCAGATGGCAAACAAATTTGGAAAGCCGAATTGCCTAAGACAAAAGGAGCCCAAACTACGACTGTAACTGAAACCAAATTAGCTACTTCGTTTCTTGAAAAGGATAAATTCATTTATATCAAAGGTCAAGCAGTAATGGCTTATGAGCTTGCAAGCGGAAATCCCATTTGGGCTCAACCCGCTAAGCAAAAAGGCTTGCCAGATTTAATAATTTACGATCCTGTTGGATTAATAATTTCAAGCGCTGTCGATCCAAATAATACCATGTTTAAACCAACAATGACTATGTATGATTATAAAACTGGAGCTGAATTATGGACAGAACAAGTGAAGTTGAAGGGAACAGTTAAGAAATACAGCTACAGCAACAAAGGATTAATCATCAGCATGGAAGGAACCAATGGCACAAGTTTATTGAATATTGTTAATCTCGAAAACGGAAGCTACTTATTTAAGGATTTTTATAAGGTAATTGGTTCTGTGCAAGAAATGAAACTCCTGGGAAATGCAGTTTACGTTAGAACTGACTTAGAAGAGGATATTGTAAGTCTCGAGTCAAATAAATCTATTTTAGCAAAGAACGTAGCATCAAAAATTGAATATCCTTTGCTCAACTTACGCGACGGAGACTTGTCGTATACTTTCAATCCTTTATCTTCCATGTTAACTGTTACTGACCTAAATGCGTCAACTCAAGAAGCATTGGTTGCAAATCAAATTCAATTTGAACAAAAAGAAAAGCCAACTCGAATTGAAATCATAAAAGATTTAATTGTTTTGAGTTCATCACAAACAGTTGCGGCTTACACAAAAGATGGAAAAGAAGTTTATGTAACACATATCCCCGCGCCCGGTATTTCAGGCTGGAAAAAAGCCTTGTACGCTACCTCAGCTGTGCTTAATACCATGGATGCAATGCGTTATGCAGACTTAGAAGCTCGTGCGAAAGTGGCATCTCAAAATGTTAACACACCAGAAGCGCGTGAATTTTGCGATGCGATTGGTCAATTGGCAAACACAGGAGCATCAGCTCATCTTTCAGCTGCTTCAAAAGAAATGGAAATGGTTAAAAAACGTTTTAAAGCTTCTGCATCAGGAAATGACACTCAATTTATTCTAGGAAAACTTGAGTCTAAAGATTTTGGATTAATTGGTATCTCAAAAACTACAGGTCAAAAAACCAATGAAATCAATTTTGGAAAAGATAAAGAACCTAAATATATTTTGGATGATGTCTCTAGGACAATCTATTATTTGACAGAATCTATGGAAATGAAAGCAATTAAATACTAGAAATTGCTTAAGATAACTTATCGAGTTATTACAATGTGCTATAAATGCAAATAAGCTCAAGCAGGGATTTAGTAATCCGGAAAACTGGAAGTGAAATATTTCAAGTTCTGTGCTCCGTATTACGAAAGTGCTGCACTCCCTGCCAGAGCCTATTGCAAACTGTTATCGCCTATGAACTGCGTTGTGAGAACTACGTTGTGAGAACTACGTTGTTGGAACTACGTTGTGAGTACTACGTTGTTGGAACTATGTTGTTGGAACTTCGTTGTTAAACCCTCGTCCGTAGGACCCTCGCAACACCGGTTGCCCTCGCAACGCCATTTGCCCTCGTCCACCGGACCCTCGCAACGCTAATTGCCCTCGTCGAAGACCCTCGTTGACAATACACTAATCATCACATCATGACTAACCAAGAAATTTACTCCGAAGCACCAACATACTTCCACTATTACTACGGACTTATTCCGTCGAACGACTTGTTAATGGCGTTGCATGACGATATAAATGCAACACTTGAAATTCTCAATTCCATCCCTGCCGAAAAAGAAAACTTTGCATACGCTCCTGGGAAATGGACAACCAAAGAAGTGTTCAAGCACATCATTGAATGCGAACGCATCTTCGCTTATCGCGCCTTGCGTTTTTCACGATTCGACAGCACGCCCCTTCCTGGATTCGATGAAAACGATTTTATCGAAAACTCGAAACAAATGAATCAGAGCCTTGCTGAATTAATAACTGAATTC
Organism: Flavobacteriales bacterium; assembly: GCA_044374295.1. Classification (GTDB taxonomy): domain Bacteria; phylum Bacteroidota; class Bacteroidia; order Flavobacteriales_D; family Sanyastnellaceae; genus CAIZGX01. The sequence continues at coordinate 10,882 of JBILOU010000040.1, forward strand.
GAGCTCGTCCGCAAGTCTACCATTGCCTTATTCAAATACATGTCGCCTGAAATGCTTCAGTTCCAAGCCCCCGCGAACAACACCTCCTACTCTACTCGCGCCATTGGCTTTATGATAGTCGGACATTGCATTCATCACTGCAATTTTGTAAAGAAGAACTATTTGTGAAGTGCGTAATTAATTTCATGCAAAGCGCAATCGCAAACTAAACATCGAGCGAATCGAATCAACTGTGATTTAGGCAAAACATATTCAGAAGAACTCCCAATGACCTTTATATTTGTTTCTCTTCCAAGTGGAAATTTAGTTGATGAAAAAATTTAAACTCTTCCTGTTACTCTGCATTTTCCTTTGTTCATCAACAACCTATTCGCAGCGCAAAAAATTTCTTGGTTTCACGCCTCTTAACGACACTGTAAAAACGTCTACCGAAGGTACATTCCTTCTCCCTCTGCTATACTACACTCCCGATACGCGATGGGCAGCAGGCGCAGCGGGCGTTCATTACTTTAAACTTGACGCGAAAGATTCGACCCAGCTTCCTACGCGAACGAGCAACATTCAACTGCTTGCAGATTACACCCAAAACAGGCAAGCCGATTTATGGGCGTCATGGAATGTCTTTACCCGAAATGAAAACTATTTGCTGAAAGGTGATCTGCGCTTTAGAAATTTCCCTGATAAATTCTATGGCATTGGAAACAACACCAGCAAAGAACAAATGGAGCGTTATTCGTATAACCTCATTCAGATAAAATCCATGTTCTTGAAAAAAGTTAAACCCGATTTCTTCATTGGTTTTGACTACGAATTCGAAAAAGAATATGGAGTTAAAACTTCCGCGGGAGGATTGCTCGAGACTGGCACTATTCGCGGATCAAACGGAGGTGTCGGCTCCGCAATTGGATTTATAAGTGTATACGATTCGAGAGACTTTATAATCAATGCGCAAAAAGGTATGTTATTCGAATTTTCAACTTATCTATTCAACAACTTCTTAGGCAGCACATTTAATTTTTTCAACGTCAACACCCTCTTTCAAAAATACTGGAGGGTCAAGAAAAATCACGTCATCGCATTTCAGTATAAAAACAAATTCAACTTCGGAAACATTCCGTTCATCGACATGGCCACACTTGGAAACGACGATATTCTTCGCGGTTACCCAAAGAATCGATTCAGAGACAAACATTTCATGGGTGCACAAGTGGAATACAGATTCCCTCTCTTCTGGCGTTTTGGCCTAACCACCTTTGCCGGCGCCGGAGATGTTTTCGGAGAACTCCAAGACCTTCATTTAAACAGAATAAAATACTCCGTGGGCACCGGTCTGCGCTTTGTTGTCAACCCTCAAGAAAAACTCAACATCCGCCTCGATTACGCTTACGGCCGAGAAGGCGGCTACTTCTATTTCATGGTCGCTGAAGCGTTTTGATTGTTGTTCAGACAAGGCAATATCGTCGCAGACATTCGCGAAGCATTCGCCTGAAAGGCATTCGTCGCAGACATCTTCCCCTCTCTTAACTTTTCTTACCTCTTGCTTGCATCAAATAACACCGTGACTTTCTATTTATTTCCATTATATTAGTAGTGCAACAAAAGAAAATAAAGGAAACACAACCAAACAAAGGAATACAATGAAAAAAATCTTAATTCTTACAACCATGTTGTTCGCCTTTGGCGCAGCGAAAGCGCAAAAAGTATTTTCTGTTGATTATGAAAATCAGGCAGACGTGAAGGTTTTTGTTGTCGATTACGAAAACCAAGCTGACTTAAAAGTCTTCAAGGTAAAGTATGAAAATCAGGCAATCGCCAATGAAGGGAAGTGGTTCTTCACCGATTATTCTAATCAAGCAAAAAAGAAGATCTTCTTTGTTCAGTATGAAAACCAAGCGAACTTAAAAATCTTTTTCGTACAGTACGAAAATCAAGCTGGATGGAGAAATGCTTCTAAAAAAAGTTTAATGTATTAATACGCCCACCTCAGAAAAGACTAATGTAAAAACAAAATATAAAAAACATGATAATCTTTTCCTTCCTTACAATTATTGTAATATTCGGAGTTGAGTTTTATATTCGAAAATCACAAAATCAGAGCGCAATTAATGATTTAGACAGGGAAAGAGCTGCTAATCCAGGAGATGAAAATAATTTCTCAAGCCCCGCTAATAGAAAATTTCAGAATATAAATCCAGCCGTGGCGAAGATCACATGCATTGCTACTTAAGTTGGAAGACGGGAAACAATAACATGCAAAAACAAAGACTTTATTCCAAAAAAAACACTAATAAACGTAGAATATAAATTCAAGTTAAAATGAAAAAAATAAATTCCTTTTTAAGATTAATGCTAATTACTTTGATATTTTTCACAAGTTGCGGAGAAAGTTCAAATAGTAGCAGTAGTGTAGATTATAACGATTCAATTGACTCTTCAATTTCAGAGGAAATTGAAGAGTCAATTGAAGAGGACAATTCCCAAGAAAATGACCAGTCTACAGAACGCCCCGAAGAACCGAGAACCATCATTAAACAATGTCTGAATTGTCGCGGCACGGGCACCGTAGAGGACCAATGTGGTTATTGCGATTATAACAATGATTGCGCTCACGAAAGAAATGGTGGTGTTGTAAAAGTGCAAAATTCATATCCAACACACATCAGTGATGGAACTCTTTTTGGACGAGATGTTTTCGAATCTTCTTGTAAGATCTGTTCTCGCTGCAATGGTCGTGGATATAGAACCTCTAATTGCTCTGCATGCAGAGGAAAAGGAACCGTTGAAGAAAGAATGTATTAACTACAAATTCTCCCCCTTTCTTAACTTTTCTTACCTTTAAATGAAGCAATCGCATGTGAACAACGTTATTGGAACTACGTTGTTAAAATCGTTGAAGACATTCGCGAAGCATTCGTCTGAAAGACATTCGTTACTTCGTAACATTCCTCGAAGAGATTCGTTACTTCGTAACATTAGTCGCAGACATTCGCGCTTCGCACATTCGCCTTTCAGGCATTCTTGCTCTAATAGAGCAAAGTCTCCTCTCCCAAATTCCCGCGTCTCTGCAACTTCAGATCTTGCAGCAAAGGCGATTTAATATTCAGCTGTATGTAATAACTCTGACGAAGTCCGAACGGTACCACGTTCGCACTTAACTCCCAGCAATGTAAATCGACGTGAAGACCAATGGTCGTCGTAGTCATCTCCTTCGCGTTGAAATCGTATCCGCCGTTGAAGCTCAACGCCAAGCGTTTCGCGAAAGCAACATCGCCCATGAACGTCACCGCTTGCGTATAAATAGAGCTGTCGCGCTGTTGATCAACCAACCACTTCTTACTCATGCGCAAATTGTAATTCACACTCAAATTCCAAGGCACATTGAAGTCGATCAACGTCGATTGGTTGGTAGAAAGAATCTCTTGCTGCTGAGGCGCAACAACCGGATTAGCCGCTGTCTGATTCGTACTGGGCTTCGCCTGCTTGCTGCGCACAACAATTCCCAATGCTAAATTGGTGCCTTCCATGCGCGCAATTCCTTTTCGCGATTCATTCAAAAACGTATCAATCTTCCGACCCAACGAATCGCGATCGTACATGCTGTAAGATGACGAATAGTTCAAGGTTAAGAATTTCCCAACCGATGTAAAGGCAGCGAAATTCACGTTGCTCCACTGAATAGAATCAGCCATAAAATTGCGCGAAGTACTGGTTCTAAAACTGTCAATAATCTTCACCTTCTTATATGAAACCTTCGCTGAAGACTCGTCGCGAACCTTCGCTTCAATATTCTGATTAATAGAAAAATTCATGTTCGCCGTCTGAGAAGAACTCGTTGGTGCAAACCGCGCTGCATCGAACGCCGAATACCCCAAGAACTCGCCGTTCACTCCGTAATAACCAAACTGCTGGAAATTCTGATAAGGCGTATAAGAGAAACCTACGTTCGGCTGAATCATGTGTCGAACCGCTTTCAACTTCTTCGCGCCCTTCCTTACAAATGTTCCGTAAATACGCGTGTTGGCTGAAATCTGAGTAGACCAATTCCCTGCCGCTTTGAACCCAGCAACCGTATCCAACTGCGCATCGCTAATCGGAGAAACCACTTTCCAGGTGCCATACCCCGTGAAGGTAGCAGACGGATTCAAAGTCAAAAACTGTCCCAACTTCCAAGAGGTACTCGCGGTGGTATTCATACGAACCCCGCTGGTTGCCTTGTTCAACAATTCACTCATAGTCAACTGTCCGAACTGCTGCTCGTAAGCCGAAAGCTGCTGCTCTGTATTCACCGAGGCGTTAATTCCAATTGGAGATTTCGGAAAGACCTTCTTCAACAAATTAATACGCGACACGTTGAACGCCGCAGATGGCAGCGTAATTTGAACCAATCGCGATTGCGTGTTCTGCGTGTGATTCGCTGAAAGCGCCAACGAGAAAGGCTTTCCAGGAAAAGACTTCGACCATTGCACAGCAGAGTTGAAGGTGCTCGTTAAGAAATCTTGTTGCGTAGCGTTCAAGTTATTTCTGAAATTCTGAGAACTTCCCAAATTCACATTCGCGTTAAAAGACTCGTTCGGACGTGCCTTCGGATCTTGCGAATGTGTCCAACGAATGTTGAAGGTCGACTGCTGCAAATAATTCGGCAACTCGCGGAAACCCGTCTTGTTAACAGTTCTTGAAATATTGAATGAACCCTGATACTTGTAACGCGTCTTGTAGTTCGTAATGTTCTTCACACTCCAAGATCCTCCGGTATAGATGTCAAACAACATCCTCGTGTCTATGTGATCATTAATAGGGAAATAGTACCCCAAGTTCTGAAGGAAGAATCCCTTCGCCCTTCCATTCCCATATCCCGGAATTAATATCCCGTACGTACTTTCTTTTTTATTCGGAAAGAATCCAAACGGCAATCCCAACGGTACCGGCACTTTCCTGAATTGCAAGTATAGCGGACCACTCACAATCTTTTCATTCGGAATAATAATGGCCTTCGACAATTGAAAATGGAAATGCGGATTCGGATTCGAACACGTGGTGAATTTTCCTTTTCGAATGTGAATGGTCTTGTCTACCTGCATCTTCGAAATGGCAGTATGCAAATACGCGTCGGACTCTTCCGTGCGAACACCGTAACTAATTCCTCTTTTCGATTTGAAATGATAGCCCAAAGAATCTTCTTCGAACGAGGTCTCTCCTTGAGTAAACACGGGCCTTCCCGTATAAACACCCAACGAATCTTTGAATCCCCTCGCGAAAGCAATGTTATCGGTCAATGAAAAAGCGATGTATCCCGCTTTCAACTCTAAATCTCCGTATGTAACATAGGAACCCAATCCATATAAATACACGCGATCATTAATCAAATCCATCACCGTGCTGTCCTTCCCGAAATAATGAACCTCTTCCATGGCCTGATCTTCGGAAGAAAAATAAAGGGTATCAGAAGGCATTGGCGACAAGGTATCAGACTGCGCAGACAGCGGGTTCAATAAGGAGCTTATCAACACCACACACGTGAAAATTAGAGCGCGTCGGAAGTTCATGCCTTCACAAAGAAAAATAGTTTTGTTTAAATTGCGTTTACGTGTCAAAGCTATGCTAAACATTCGAGAAAATAAACCCTTACAGCAGATGCACAAAAAAATACTGTACATTTTTTTAGTGGCACTGGTTTTCACTTTAGGCTCGGCGTATCGCATTTCGAAGAAAGTAGTAACGATAGATAAAAAGTTTATTGTTGTGCTCGACGCCGGTCACGGTGGATCCGATCCAGGCACCTTGGGAACCGGACGATACAAGACTTCAGAAAAAGACATTGCATTAGACGTGACCTTGAAAGTAGGAAAACTCATTGAACAGAACTATCCCAACGTTAAAGTCGTTTATACAAGAACAGGCGACACCTTCCCTACGCTGAAGCGTCGTGTAGAGATTGCTAATTCGAACAACGCAGACCTTTTTATAAGTATTCACTGCAACGCCAATCCCAATACCGAAGCATCAGGCTCCGAGTCCTTCGTTATGGGATTGCACAAATCGGAAGAGAGTTTGCGAAATGCCATGCGCGAAAACGCTTCCATCTATTTGGAGAGCAACGGTGGTAAAGATTATGACGGTTTCGACCCGAATAATCCAGACACCTACATTGCCATGAGCCTTCGCGAAAACATTTACCAAGACAAGAGCATTCTCCTTGCGAAAAACGTTCAAGATGAATTCGTGAAATTGGGCAGAAAAAATCGCGGCGTGAAGCAAGCGCCTTATTACGTCATCACCTTCACCAACATGCCAAGTATTCTCATTGAGCTGGGATTCCTTTCCAATCACAAAGAGGAGGACTACCTGCAAAGCAAAGCGGCGAAGGATGAATTGAGTTCTGCAGTGTACCGCGCTTTCGTTGATTACCAAAGCAAACTTTTCAACATTCAGCCTACAAACAGCTCCGCTCCCGTGGCAGTAGTTGAGCAGCCTATTCAACAAAATACCTTTGAAGGACTTATTTGGGAAGAGATTCCCGTTGAAGAGGTGGCATTCAAGATTCAAATCCTGAGTTCTGCAACTCCTCTTCAAAAAAAATCAAAGCAATTTAAAGGTTTAGAAAGAATTGAGGAATACCTTAGCAACGGCGCACACAAGTACCTAGTTGGAAGCACTCGAAGTTTAGACGACGCCAAGAAGAATCAAAATATTCTTCGCGATGCTGGATTCAGCGGAGCATTCGTTGTCGCCTTCGAAAATGGCATCCGAATTAGCAACGAAGAAGCCCTTAAAAAAATTCAGAAATGAGCGGTAAAAAAGCACGCAACGAAGTAGTCATTGGAGCAGTAGTCATTGTGATTCTAGCGCTGGTGTATTTCGGAGTAAGTTTTTTAAAAGGCGTAAATATCTTTTCAACCCAAACGAGATACTACGCCATCTACGATGAAATCGGCGGTTTGGAAGTATCCAGCCCGGTAATCATCAACGGTTTCAAAATTGGTATTGTAAAAAGCATCGAGCTTGAATCGAACGGTTCAGGAAGATTGGTGGTTGAAGTGGTGTTGAATAACGCTGATGTTGCCGTTCCGAAAGATTCGCAACTCAAAATTTACGACTCCGATTTCTTTGGTGGGAAAGCCATTCAAATTGTTTTGGGTGACAGTTCGGTCATGGCCAACACAAAAGACACCTTAGTCGCTGTGCTTGAAAAAGGACTAGCCGAAACATTGAAAAATGAAATCGACCCAATCAAGCAAAAGTCTACCGAAATATTTCAACACGTAGACAGTGTGCTGGCAAGCCTTCAGCGTACACTCAGTAATTCTGGTGCTGAAGGACTTCCTTCTCTATTCAGTTCATTGCAACGCACCATGAACAATCTTGAGTCTACCTCTGCGAATTTGAACGTACTTATTGCCAACAACGGCGGAAGAGTAGCTGAAATAATTGGAAACGCACAATCGCTAACCAATACGCTCAAAGCAAACAACGAACGCATTGACCAAGCCATTAAAAACATCACGCAATTCACCGACACCCTTTCGCGCATTCGCTTAACTACCACTCTCTACAAAGTAGATCAAGCTATGGGACATTTTGAAGAGGTTATGACTAAAGTGAATAGCGGACAAGGAACATTAGGTAAACTCGTGAACAACGACAGCCTTCACCATGAATTGGTGAATGCCACGCATAGCCTAGACTTGTTGCTCGACGATATGCGCAACCATCCGAAGAGTTACGTTGGTTTCTCGCTATTCGGAAGACGTGACGCAGATAAGTTTTCTAAATCAGAATTGGAAGACATGAAAAAAATCATTGACCAAATGATTCAAGAAAAAAGTGGCAAGTAATTTTTCAATTTAAAAATCGAAATCATTTATGATCTCTCAAATCATATTCGCATTATTACTGGCCGTTGCCGGATTCTTTATCTTCAAAAGATATCAGTTTGTAAAGGGAAACATTCTCCTTGGACAAAAAGGTCCTGAAACCGATCGCAAAGGCGAACGTCTCAAAACCATGATACTCGTGGCTTTCGGACAAGGCAAGATGTTCTCCCGTCCGTTCGTGGCACTCATGCACCTCATTGTGTACGTTGGCTTCGTGGTTATCAATATTGAATTAATAGAAATCATCGTAGACGGACTTACAGGTGAGCATCGTTCATTCGTTGGATTCAGAGGTTACTACAGACTTTTAATTAATCTGTTTGAAGTCCTTGCGGGATTGGTAATTATTGCTTGTGTTGTTTTCCTTGTTCGCAGAAACTTTGGAAAGATTAAGCGCTTCCAATCCCCTGAAATAAAGGAATGGCCTAGAAGGGATGCCAACATTATTCTTATTACTGAAGTTCTTTTAATGAAGGCGTTCTTAATCATGAACGCTGCCGATAGCATTCTTACAGTTCGAAGTGCAACACCTGCGCGTGTGCCATCATTCTGGGTAAGTCAGATTTTACAACCGTTCTTAAAACCTTTGTCAACCGGAGCGTTGGAAGGCCTTAGTCATTTCTGCTGGTGGTTTCACATTGTGGGGATTTTAGGATTCATTGTTTATCTCTCGTATTCAAAACACTTACATATTCT
>JBILOU010000041.1:0-19402 GCA_044374295.1 Flavobacteriales bacterium
TTTTTGTAGCGCTTAGCATACTTTACTTTTGTTGAAACAAAATTCCCCGAGAAAGCAATCTCGGGGTTTACTCGTTTGATGAAGCACCTATGAAACCACGTCTTTCCATTTGGGAAAAAGAAATAGCATCGATTGAAAATAAGATCGCAGAAGAACAAAGCAAACTTCATTTAAGAGGTCTAGCTGGAAGTGCTTCTGCTTTCATTTGCAGTGCCTTTTATTCCTCTTCTCCGGTTACTCAATTGGTAGTGCTCGACGACAAAGAAAAAGCAGCCTATTTCCTCAACGACCTTGAGGCCATTCTTGAAATTGGTTCCGATGAAAAAGAACAAGAGAAAACTCCAGTACTCTTTTTTTCGCGAACTGCTCGACTGGCTTACGATGTAGAGACTACTCAAAATGCAAACATTGCCATTCGCACAGAGGTGCTGAACAAACTTCAGAAGAATAGAAAAAACTACATTGTCGTATCCTATCCTGAAGCACTCTTTGAAAAGGTTGTTACACATCAAGAACTCGAGAAAAACACATTCAGCATAGATGTGGGGCAATCGTACTCCATGGATTTCATTGATGAGGTATTCATTGAATTTCAATTTGAAAAAGTAGATTACGTATACGAACCCGGACAGTACGCCGTGCGCGGAGGTATTGTCGATGTATTCTCTTTCAGTTATGAATATCCCTACCGCATTGAGTTTTTCGATGAAGAAGTAGAAAGCATTCGAAATTTCGATCCGGCAACGCAATTGTCGGTGAACAAAATGACGAAAGCCATTATTGTTCCGAATACACATTCGAAACATTCAGAAGAAGTGCGTATCGGGCTTCTCGATTTCCTTCCTTCCAACACCGTTGTTTGGATGAGCAATACGGAATCGTCGCTTGCGCAATTTCAAGCTGAAATGGAGAAAGCAGAGGAGCGATTCAATAGACTTTCGGACAACATTGCGCACGACAAACCAGACGCGCTTTTCACTTCGAAGCACGAATGGCTCAAGCAGTTGGAAGATAAACGCGTGATTGAATTCGGAAGTAAGCGCCAATTCCTTGGAGAAACCGAAGAGTTCCATTGCACGCCCCAACCTTCCTTCAACAAGAATTTTGAATTGCTTGCAGAGCATCTGGAGAATCTTATTCAACAAGGATACAAAGCGCACATTGTGGCAGGACAATCGAAGCAATTGGAACGACTCGATCAAATATTTCAAGACAAGAGAAAAGACATCGCTTATGTTCAAGAGATACTTGAAATTAGCGAGGGGTTCATGGATCAGAATAAAAAAATTCTGTACTACACCGACCACCAAATATTTCAACGCTACCATCGCTTCAAACTGAAAGAAGGTTTCAAGAAAAATAAAGAAGCACTTACGCTGAAAGAAATTCTTGCATTGCAGCCGGGAGACTATGTGGTGCACATAGATCACGGAGTAGGCCAATTCAGTGGGTTGCAGAAGATTGATGTAAATGGAAAAGAACAAGAAGCCATTCGCTTGACTTACAAAGGCGGTGACATTTTATACGTAAGCATTCACTCGCTGCATCGCATTAGCAAGTTCACTGGGAAGGAAGGAACTGCACCTAGCATGGACAAATTGGGTAGCAATGCTTGGCAAAACTTAAAGCGCAAAACGAAAACGAAGGTGAAAGAAATTGCCTTCGACTTAATTAGGCTTTACGCGAAACGAAAGTCGACGAAAGGTTTCGCATTTCAGCCCGACACCTATATGCAAACGGAATTGGAAGCTTCCTTTATGTACGAAGACACTCCCGATCAATACAAGGCTTCTGTTGCAGTGAAAGAAGACATGGAAGCGGCTTTCCCTATGGATCGTTTGGTATGCGGGGACGTTGGATTCGGAAAAACTGAGATTGCCATTCGCGCTGCGTGTAAAGCTGTTGCAGACGGCAAGCAAGTCGCGGTACTAGTTCCAACAACTATTCTTTCCATTCAACATTACAAGAGTTTCAGATCGCGATTGAAAGATTTTCCAGTAACCATAGAATACATCAATCGTTTCAAAACAGCGAAGCAAAATTCAGAAACGTTAGAACGCGTAAAAAATGGAAAAGTAGACATCCTCATTGGCACCCATGCAATACTTGGAAAACGTGTAGTATTCAATGATCTTGGATTGATGATTATTGACGAAGAACAAAAGTTCGGAGTCGCTGCGAAAGACAAATTAAAAACATTGCGTGCGAACGTAGATGCGTTAACGCTTACTGCGACGCCCATTCCAAGAACGTTGCAGTTCTCGCTCATGGGTGCGCGTGACTTGAGTATTATTCAAACACCTCCACCGAACCGCGTTCCCATTCGAACTGAATTAATTCCATTCGGAGAAGAGATTGTTCGCGATGCAATTAGCTACGAAGTGCAACGCGGAGGTCAAGTATTCTTCGTTCACAACCGCGTTCAGAACCTGCGTGAAATGGCTGGATTGATTCAACGCGTTTGTCCAGATGTGCGTATTGGCATTGGGCACGGACAATTGAGCGGAGAAGACTTGGAAGAGGTGATGAACAAATTTATTGAAGGAGAATTCGACGTGCTCGTTTCCACTTCCATTGTTGAAAGTGGAATTGATATTCCGAATGCGAATACCATTATCATTAACGATGCGCATCACTTCGGAATGAGCGATCTTCACCAATTGCGCGGACGCGTAGGACGAAACAACAAGCAAGCGTTTTGTTATTTGTTAAGTCCGCCAACACACATGCTAACCGACGATGCGAAAAAGCGTTTGACTGCAATTGAACAGTTCTCTGATCTTGGCTCGGGAATGCACATTGCTATGCGCGACCTAGATATTCGCGGAGCAGGAAATTTGTTGGGCGGTGAACAAAGCGGATTCATCAATGAATTGGGATTCGAGACGTATCAGAAAATTTTAGATGAAGCCCTTCAAGAATTGAAGCAAGAACATTTCCAAGAATTGTACGAAGAGGAAATGAAGAAGAGTGCTACGTTCGTGAAAGACACGGTGCTTGAAACCGACTTCGAATTGCTTATTCCGGATGAATATGTTGGAAATATTTCTGAGCGTATAGCGCTATACAAAGCGCTTGACGATATGGAACACGAAGAAGAAATTCAGAAGTTCTCGCAAGACTTGGAAGACAGATTTGGTCCTATTCCGAAGCCGGTTATTCAATTGATAGACACCATGCGTTTGCGTTGGAAAGCGAGAGAAATTGGTTTCGAAAAATTGGTATTGAAGAGCGGAAAAATGATTGGTTATTTCATTTCGAAACAAGACTCGCCATTCTACCAAAGCGATGCCTTCACGCGGGTATTGAACTTCATTAAGTTGAATCCGGTTGCTGGAAAAATGTATGAGAAAGACGACACCCTTCGCATTGCGTTTCCAGATGTAACAAACATGGATAAGGCCAATCGTCTACTTAACGCGCTAACGGAAGGTTCTAAATTGTAATCAAGCACACTATTATCGTAAATTTGCACACTTTCAAAAACTATTATGACATCATCAAGAGTTCGTGTTCGTTTTGCTCCTAGCCCAACAGGCCCCTTGCACATGGGTGGAGTTCGCACTGCGCTATACAATTATCTTTTCGCTAAGAAACACGGCGGAGATTTTTTAATTCGAATTGAAGACACCGATCAAACACGCTATGTTCCGGGTGCTGAGCAATACATATTAGATTCATTGAAGTGGTGCGGCATTGAACCAAGCGAAGGTGTTGGTTACGGCGGAAAGCACGAGCCTTACCGTCAGAGCGAGAGAAAGCCTATGTACAAAGCGTATGCTTTGGAATTGATTGAAAAAGGCTGGGCATACTACGCATTCGATACCCCAGAAGAATTAGATAACATTCGCAAGCAAGCGGAATTGGCGAAGATGCCGAATTGGCAATACAACAGCATTTCGCGCATGACCATGAAGAACTCCTTAACCCTTCCAGCAGACGAAGTTGCTGCTCGATTGGAAAAAGGAGATCCGTTTGTGGTGCGTTTCAAAATGCCACGCAACGAAGAAGTAAGATTTCAAGATATTATTCGTGGATGGGTGGTGTTCTCAACGAACGAACTCGACGACAAAGTTTTATATAAATCAGATGGAATGCCAACCTATCACTTGGCCAATATCGTAGACGACCACACCATGGAAATTAGCCACGTTATTCGTGGTGAAGAGTGGTTGCCTTCTGCACCGTTGCACGTGATGATGTACAGAGCGTTTGAATGGGAAGCCCCGTTGTTCGCGCATTTGCCGTTGATCTTGAAACCAGACGGCAACGGAAAATTGAGCAAGCGCGATGGAGATCGATTAGGATTTCCTGTCTTCCCTTTGCAGTGGACCGATCCAGAAACAGGAAATATTTCAAGCGGATACCGCGAAAGCGGATACCTTCCAAAAGCCTTCATTAACATGTTGCTTTTGTTGGGATGGGCACCAAGCAACAACCAAGAGATTTTCACTTTAGATGAAATGGTTGAAGCCTTCACCATTGAACGTGTAGGAAAATCAGGTTCGAAATTCGATCCGGAAAAAACGAAGTGGTTCAATCAACAATACATGCGCAACACACCACGTGCTGAGCTTTCAGACATGATTATGCCTTCGGTTATTGAAAAAGGATACGATGTCGACAAAGCCTATGTTGAAGGCGTGATTGAGCTTATGCTTGAGCGTGCAATCTTCCCGAAAGACTTATTAGACGGTGAATACTTATTCCTTGATCCAACTTCTTACGATGAAGATGCTGTTGCGAAGAAATGGAAAGCAGGAGAGTCTGCAGCCATTCTTCAAAAATGTGCTGCTGTGCTCGAAACACTTGAGCCATTCACGGTTGAAACCATTGATGCTGCTATGAAGCAATTCCTTGCAGATAACAATTTAGGAATGGGTGCTGTAATGCCGTTGTTCAGACTTGCATTAACGGGAGTTCTAACAGGACCAGGCGCATCACATGTTGCGGCGTTGGTAGGAAAAGAATTCGTTTTGCCACGCATTCAAAAATGCATTGACACCCTAGGTTAAAATGAAAATTCAATTGAACAACATTCAGGTTCGTGCACACCACGGATGCTGGAAAGAGGAGGAAGTTATTGGTGGCGATTACCGCGTAGATGTGTGGATCGATGGGGCTTTCGAAGTGTCGGCTGAAACAGACGACCTAGAAAAAACCATAGACTATGTTGCAGTAAAAGAATTGGTTTATGCTGAAATGAAAGTAAGAGCCAAGTTGATTGAAACGGTTTTAGTTCGCATGCATACGGCTATGAAACTTCGTTTCCCGAACGCTCATTCGGTTGGAATTCGATTGACGAAAATTAACGCTCCAATGGGTCACCAAGTGGAAAGCGTTAGTGTAGAAATGGAAGGTTAAACCAGTTTGTTCGCTACCAAGTATTCTGCAATCTGAACTGCATTTGTAGCAGCCCCTTTGCGAAGATTATCGCTTACTATCCAACAATTTAACGTATTCGCTTGCGACTCATCCAAACGTATGCGTCCAACAAACACCTGATCACTTTCCGCTGCGTGAATCAACGGCATTGGATATAACTTCTGTTCAATATCGTCTACTACTTCTACTCCAGGAAACGCGCTCAATACTTCTTTGACCTTCGCTAAATCCGGAGTGCTTTCAAATTCAATGTTCACCGATTCTGAATGTCCGCCCATTACAGGAACACGCACCGCTGTGGCGGTAACTGCAATTGAATCGTCTTCCATAATTTTCTTCGTCTCAAGAATCATCTTCATCTCTTCCTTGGTGTATCCGTTCGGTTGAAACACATCGATCTGAGGAATGAGATTCATGTCTATGGTGTGAGCATAAGCCTTTTCGCCTTCCTTACCAACACGCTCGTTCATCAATTGGTCTACCGCAACTTTCCCTGTTCCAGTAACGCTTTGGTAGGTTGAAACAACTACTCGTTTGATTTTATATAAGTCATGAAGCGGCTTCAATACCATGACCATTTGAATGGTGCTGCAGTTTGGATTTGCGATAATCTTGTTATGCGCATTTATGCTGTTTGCGTTAATCTCAGGCACTACCAAAGGAATACCTTCAACCATGCGCCATGCACTGCTGTTGTCTATGACTACACATCCGGTTGCCGCGAATTTCGGCGCCCATTCTAAACTCGTTTCTCCTCCGGCTGAAAACAAAGCGATATCCGGAGAAGCAGCAACTGCGGTAGCTAGAGAAACTACCGACCACTCTTTTCCACAACAAGAAACGGTCTGTCCAACGCTCTTTTCTGAGGCAACTGGAATAATCTCATCGTAAGGAAATCTTCTTTCTTCAAGAATTTGAAGCATCTTTTTTCCAACCAATCCGGTAGCACCTACAACTGCAATTCGCATACATATGTTTTTCACGAAATTACTACTTGTGCATTTTAGTTTCGATAGAATAATCACAAAACATTTATCATGCACTACAAAAAATTAATCCCCCTAGCTTTCGCGCTTTCTTCGTGCACGCCGCTACCTGCTCAAGTCAATGAAAATTTCAGCGACGGAGACTTCAATCTCAATCCAACTTGGAACGGTTCCAATGCTGAATTCACTGTCAATGCAACGAAAGAACTTCAGTTAAACAATGTTGTTGGCGGACAAAGTCAACTTTCAACTTCGTCTGTTAATGCCTCTATAAACAACAAGGAATGGCGCATTTCCGTGAAGCAAACGTTCGCTGGAAGCGACAACAATCACTCTCGAATCTATTTGGTAGCGAATGGTTCTGACCTGTCGTTTGCTAATGCTGCGTCGGGGTCTGGCAGCACAGGCTATTTTCTGAAACTTGGTGACGCCGGATCAACCGATGCTATTAAATTCTTTCGAGATGATGGTCCACTCGGAATTGTTGAACTCGCCGCTGGAACAGCAGGATTAATCGCATCTTCTTTCAATATAAATATTCAAGTATTAAGAGATAACGTGGGAAATTGGAGCATTAACGTTGATCCAACTGGCGGAACAAACTTCAGCAATGAAATTTCAATCTTCGAAAACGCGTATGCCCAGACAGCCTTCCTTGGCGTGAGTTGTATCTACACTGCATCGAACGCTACGAAATTTTATTTCGATAATATCTATTTCGGAAATCCAATTATTTCTGTTAATCCGAACATACCGAACGTTCGTTCGGTTGTTATAAATGAAATCTACGCAGATCCCACTCCATCGAATGGATTAACTGATGCTGAATACATAGAACTGTTCAACGTCGATTCAATTCCTTTTGAATTATCGGGATGGAAATTAGTGAATTCTTTAGCTGAGAAAACACTTCCACCATTCTTACTGAATCCAAATGAATACGTCATTATCTGCGATGCCAACAACACTTCATGTTTTCCCAATTCAATTGGAATTGCATCGCTGACAGCACTTACGAATTCGGGCGATAGCCTCACCTTGCTCGACTTCAACAACAATGTCATTGACATAGTATCCTACACAGACGACTGGTACAACAGCAGTGAAAAATCAGATGGCGGTTGGAGTTTAGAGCAAATCAATCCGTATAAAATCTGCAGTGGGAAATTGAATTGGTCCGCATCGAACAATCCCATTGGCGGAACTCCAGGGCTTCAGAACAGCATCTACAACAACTCTCCAGATATTGAAGGACCGTCATTAGTCGATTGGAATTTAACTCAAGCCAATCAGCTTATTCTTCAATTCAATGAGAGCATTACTGTTGGCAATTCAAACGACTTCGTTTGTGAAAATGCGCAAATCTCATCCGTTCAATATTTGGAAGGAAATACGGTGGTTGTAATTACGTTCACGTCTAACCTTCAACCTGAAACTACTTACACTTTATCGCAAACGAATCTTGAAGATTGTGAAGGTAATTTTTCGAGTTTCTTATTTGATATTTATCAAGGAAAAACTCCTGAATTCGGAGACCTGATACTCACTGAAATTCTTGCCGATCCTGATCCTGTTGTCCAAGGCATCCCTTCCGAGTTTATTGAAATCTTCAACAATAGCTCACACACGCTCGAACTAAAAGGACTTTCCATAAACAGCTCTGTATTTGAAGGGAACCAGCTACTCCTTCCAAATGAATATTTGATTCTTGGCGATGAGACTGAAAGCCTTTCATTTCTTTCAGTAACAAACAAACTTCTCATTCCTTCTTTTCCAGCACTCACTAATTCAGGAATGCTCCTGTCGTTGACCATGAATGGTATGCACCTCGATAGCATTCGATACAGCCTTGATTGGTTCAACAATTCTTTCAAATCCAACGGCGGATGGTCGCTTGAATTAGTAAATCCAAATTTACCGTGCAGCAATGCCCGCAATTGGAAGCCCTGTGAAAACGAAATTGGTAATACTCCCGGAGAACAGAATTCTGTATACTCAAATTCGCCAGATCTGGATTTGCCTGAATTGCAATACATAACCTCTGAAGACAGCACTGTGGTTCTTCATTTAAATGAACCCGTGACGCTAGACGGAGATCTATTTCAAGAAGAAATTTTAGTAGGAAACTTCACTCTCGAAAATCCTTCAACACAAGTTATTCTATATACTTCTGCGTTTCTCAACTCCGAAATATTCACATACACCCTTCACGGCATTTCAGATTGCAGCGGCAACAGCGCATCATTATCTTTTGAATGGGGATTTCCCGAAAATGCATCCTCAGAAAATCTAGTCATCAATGAAATTCTATTCAATCCATATACGAACGGATCCGATTTCGTTGAGCTTCAAAACACTTCGACAAATTCGGTTTGCATTCAGAATATATCCGTTGCAAATGGCTATCTCAACACGGGTTCACAAAACGCAACAGCAACGTTAGAAGGACGAGTAATTCTTCCGCATGAGTTCATTGTATTCACTGAAAATGGGAATGATCTCGTTGCTTCGTATCCTTCGATTCAAACTAAAAATATACTTCGTGTAAATGCACTTCCTGCATTCAATAACGCAAGTGGAACGTGCGTTATATATTCCAATCAAAATGAAATCATCGATGAATTAAATTACACGGAGTCAATGCACTTTCAATTGCTAAGTTCCTTCGAAGGTGTATCGCTTGAGCGACTATCAACTGAACTTCCAACAACGCAAATAAGCAATTGGCACAGTGCTTCGGAAGCGTGCGGATATGCAACTCCGGGGATAGCGAATTCACAAATAATTTCAATCGAAAACATGGACGGAGATTTTAGTCTTTCAACCCAAATCTTTTCTCCAGATAACGACGGCCTCGAAGACGTCATTCAATTTCATTATTCAAATTTGAAATCTGGGAGTGTTGGAAATTTGACCATTTACAATGAACGCGGTATTCGCGTCAAGCGATTAATTCGAAATGAATACCTCGGCATGGAAGGCAATGCAATTTGGGATGGATTATCTGACGAGGGCGAGCCTCTTGAAATAGGCATTTACATTGCTACCTTTGAAGCATTCAATCAAGATGGAATTCAAGTGAGACACAAGCGCGATTTTACTTTAGCGAGAAAAAGATGAACCGATACTTTGTTCGTACTCCGCTGATTATACAAAGGTTATTTCCGAAAGTTACTTGGCGTAAAGAAAATTCGGAATCTGTGTATCTCACTTTCGACGACGGGCCTAATGCGGAAGTTACTTCAATGCTTTTGGAATTGCTTCGCGAACACAACGTGCGAGCGACTTTTTTTCTTCTTGGAAAAAATGCAGAGAAATATCCTGAGCTTGTCAAACTTATTCAAGAAGGAAATCACACGATTGGTTTTCATTGCAACGAACATTTGAATTCGCGAAAACTTAATCGTGTTTTACTTCTGAAAAATTTCAAGCTCCCAATGAATTTTCCTGCTACAGTGCTTTTCAGACCTCCGTATGGCAAACTAAAATTCTGGCAATATAATTTTCTGAAGAATAAGTTCCCGTTGATTGGCTGGACAGTCATGCCCGGAGACTTCGATCAAAAAATCTCGTTTCAAAAACAATTGAATCGCCTTAAAAAAGCAAGTCCAGGAGATATTGTTGTGTTGCATGAATTGCCGAACACAATAGAATTACTTCGTATCTATTTTCAACAAACAGAAATCAAATCGTTCGAGAAATTATAGCCCTATTTCATTTTAAGAAAGTATTTCTTATTATTGCTATATGAACCTTAAGCAAAACCTACTGACCCTTTTGGGGTTATTGTTGTGCCTTACATCTTGGGCACAGCCTGGCCCAAGTACCATCTCAGGTAAAATTATTGATTCTAAAACCCATAACCCTATTGGAGGGGTTTTAGTATACTTAGAAAACACATCCCACGGCGCGACTTCAAATCCTGAAGGTATCTTTCGATTTGAAGCTCCTTATGGAAATTTTACCTTAACAGCAGCATTTCTAACATACAACACGTTTCGAAAAGAAATCAATTTTAAAAATGATTTAGAAGTTAATATCGAAATGGTTTCGAACGATGCTCAAATGAACTTAGTAGTTGTTTCTGCGGGAAGATACGAGCAGAACATTGGTGAGGTAACAGTGAGCATGGAGGTAATTCAACCCAAACTAATTGAGGATAAAAACGCTGTAAACATTGACGAGATTTTGCAGCAAACTCCTGGGGTTGCCATTGTAGACGACGAACCACAAATTCGCAGTGGCAGTGGTTACAGCTTCGGAGCGGGAAGTCGGGTTCAAGTATTGGTAGATAACATTCCAATTTTAAGTGGTGACGCAGGAAAACCAAGCTGGGGTTTCCTTCCAACAGAAAATGTTTCTCAAGTGGAAATTATCAAAGGCGCGAGCAGTGTGCTTTACGGTAGTTCGGCATTGAGTGGCGTCATCAATTTCAGAACAGCTTATCCCACATCAAAACCAAAAACAAAAATTTCCGTTTACCACGGTTTTTATTCGAAACCACAAACCGACTCTGCCGTTTATTGGAACAGGCAAGGAATGAAAAGTGGCGTCAATTTTCTTCATTCCGAAAAATTCGGAAAACTCGATTTCGTATTTGCTTCAAGTATGCAATACGATGACGGACATTTAGGTCCGATAAAAGACACTGCCGACGGAAGTTTTTCAAACGGTAATTACAACCCACTGAATGTTGATCGATACAATGCTGGAAATCGTGCCCGTTTAAACCTGAATCTTCGCTATCGCTTAACCGACAGACTTTACATAGGACTGGCTGGAATTTATTCTACAAGTAATTCATTGGCTACATTAATCTGGGGCAACAGCACAACTGAATTGTATAGCGCCTACGCCGGCAGTGCAACACGAACGGTTCAGCAATTGTATACCGTTGACCCATCTATTCAATATACGAGCAGGAAAGGAGCAGTGCACTCATTGAAAACGAGATGGCAGTCGTTAGATAACAACAACGATAACAATCAGGGAAATTTCTCTGACGTCTTTTACACCGAATACCAAGTTCAAAAAAATTGGGAATTGAACAAGATTAAAAACCTCACTACCACAGCAGGTGTTGTGAATACACAGACAGATGCACGTGGTGAATTATTTGTTGGCGGAAACCCAAATGGACACAATGAGGCGAGAAATACAGCAGCCTATTTTCAAATCGATAAAAAAGTAGGCGATAGACTTAACCTTTCAGGAGGTGTGAGATATGAGCAATTTGTTTTGAATACTGAGAAAAATGGAAAGCCTGTTTTTCGTGCAGGGGCGAATTACAAATTCGGACAGGCTTCTTATCTGCGTGCTTCATATGGACAAGGGTATCGATTCCCGAGTATAGCAGAGAAATTCATTGTAACCGGACTTGGGGCGATTCAAGTATTTGCAAATCCTGATTTGAAACCCGAGACTTCATACAATGCAGAAATCGGAGTCAAGCAAGGATTCAAAATTGGAGAATTTAAAGGTTTTATAGACCTTGCCGTATTCCAACAAGAATTTAGAAATTTCATTGAATTTACTTTTGGGCAGTGGACGCCTGTTCCCGTTTCGGATTTAACTGCACTTACTCAGGCCATTGGTTTCAAGAGCTTGAATACAGGGGGTGCAAAAGTGCAAGGAGCTGAAGTAAGTGTTCTTGGCACAGGGACAATTCGCAAAATTCGATTTGATGTATTAGCAGGGTACACCTATACCAAGCCTGTTAGCACCACACCTGACTATGTATATGCTCAAACCATTCAAACACCTGGAACTATTGTTATTGGTGAATTTGCACAAGCATCTTATCAAACCACGGGTGAAAACATTTCAAATAATATTTTAAAATACCGCATGCAACACTTGGTACGTATCGATGTTAGCGCCACAAAAGGGAATTTCAATTCTGGAATCAGCTTCCGGGCTAATTCTCACATGCAGAATATTGACAAAGCCTTTTCTCAATTAGAAAACTACTTTCCTACTGAATTCAATCCCGGAATTAATTCTTGGCGAGCGGGTCACACGAAAGGTGACTATGTTTTTGATGCGCGCGTGGGTTATACATTTTCAGACAAACATAGAATTGCATTTATTGTAAACAATATTCTTAATCGTGAATACGCTATTCGTCCGCTTGCAATTGAAGAACCTCGTGTGACCATGTTGCAATACACCTTAAGTTTGTAGCATGAAAGGACTTGGTATTATTCCCGCACGATTCGGAAGCACACGTTTTCCTGGAAAGCCACTTGTTGAAATCAATGGGAAATCAATGATTCACAGAGTCATTGACCAAGCCAAAAAATGTCAGTCGCTGCAAGACATATGGGTTGCAACGGATGACGAGCGAATTTTCAATCATGTGGAAGAATACGGTTGCAAAGCATTTTACACTTCGGAACATTGCAACAGCGGAACCGAGCGCATATGTGAACTGCTTCCCAACATTGAAGGACACTTCGATTTTGTTTTGAATATTCAAGGCGATGAACCCTTTGTTCATGTTGAATCGTTGGAAGAACTTTCGAATGCGCTCATTGCTTCGAAATCAGATATAGCAACTTTGGCCGTTCAAATTGAGAACCGCGAGGAGGCCAATGATTCGAACCGCGTAAAGGTCGTTTTCAGCACTTCGGGAAGAGCCTTGTACTTCTCCCGATCAACCATTCCTTTTGCGCGCAACGGAGAGCCTGATTACTTCAAACATTTAGGGGTTTATGCTTACACAACGAATGCCCTTCAGCAAATAAAAAATCTACAAGCTTCTGCATTGGAGTTAACCGAATCACTCGAGCAACTTCGTTGGTTGGAGCACGACCTAACTATTTCGGTAGTAGTAACTTCACACGATTCAACAGGAATAGACACTCCAGAAGATTTAGTGAAATATCAAGCCTAGGCTTGTAAGACCAATAAAAATCCGTATTTTCGCACTATGCAGTTCGAAAACCTAATCAAAGATTTATTGTATTCTAACGATTGCGTGGTTCTTCCCGGTTTAGGTGGATTCATTGCAAAGTACAAGGGAGCATCTTTGAATACGAACTTGCACACCATTTACCCTCCTCAAAAAACAATTGGATTTAATCCGCAAATCAAAGAAAACGACGGCTTGTTGATTTCTGCCCTTTGCGCTTTGAACAATTGTTCTTATTCAGAAGGAAAAGCTGAACTAGACGCTTGGCTAAAAGAGCAATCGAACACTTTGATTCGTGGTGAAAAACTTTCATGGAAAGGAATCGGAATCTTGTTTCAAGATCGTCTTGGAAAAATTCAATTCATTCCAGACAGCAAAGGAAATTTTTCGGTTGAATCATTCGGATTAGAAAAGATTATTCTTGTTCCTGTTGAACGTGAAGTTCAAGAACCCGCTGCAGCTGAAGTTTCAGTCTTAGAAAAGCGCGCTGCTCAAGGTTCAAAGTGGATTTGGAAAGCTGCTGCTGTATTGGCTTTGCCAATTCTAGGTGTTGGAATTTTTGCATTATCGCACAAAATCGAATCTACAGATTGGCAATACGCCTCATTCAAATTGTTGGGCACAAAGAGTCGCATAGCAACTTATACTCCAGAAACCTCGCGTAGCATTACAACTTACACGGTTACCGAAGAGCCTGAAATTATTTCAATCCCAGCAGTTGTTGAATCAACGGAAGTTGCTCCAATTAAAACAGAGGAGCCTGAAGTTGTTTCTGCCGGAAAGAAGAAATATGAAATTATTGTCGGTGCTTTCGCGGTACCTAATAACGCGAAACGCTTGGTTAAAGAGTTGAAAAAGAAAGGTTTCAACGCGTGTCTATCTTCGAAGAAAGGAAACCTTCAATTGGTTTCTTCAGGAGGTGCGGATAATTATGAGGGAGCACTTCAACAATTGGATAAGGCAAAAACCGAGATTAGTCCTTCTTCTTGGTTAAAAGAAAATTAACACTTCATTTAGATTCGTTTTACTCGATTTGTTCTTGTTTTGAACTTCCAATCAAAACCTGACTATGCGCATCGGAGAACGTATTAAAAACAGAGCTAAAGATTTGCGTCTTGGACCAACTGAATTGGCTAAGATCATCAACACCTCTAAGCAAAACGTTTATGGAATCTACAGAAGGGATTCTGTCGATTCAAAGCTGTTATTCGATTTATCGAAAGCTTTAGACACTGATTTCTTTTCGCTCTACTCGAAAATACTTTCGAGCGGATCTTCCTGGGAGGAAGCCGCTGACATGCGCCCAGAAAGCTTAGAGAACGATATTGTTGCTGTGAAAAAAGAACTGACAGACCTCCGCGAAAAGTATGCTCTCCTTCGCGCATTATTTGAAGCAAAAACTGGAGAGAAAATTCCTGAATTCTGATCTTGACTTACCTTTGTCTTCATGAATTATGAAGCGGTAATATTTGACTTCGGCGGAGTCTTTTTTGAAATAGACTACAATGCACCTGTTAGAGCTTTCGAAGCACTCGGAATGGATTCATTTGCCGAGGCTTATTCACAGGCGAAGCAAAATGAAATTTTCGACTTACTTGAAACCGGAAAAATTCCCGGAGAAGAATTCTACATTTGGATCGCGAGCTACTTGCCTAACGCCACCCGCCAACAACTCGTAGACGCATGGAACAGCATACTCCTTTACCTTCATCCCGAACGAGTTGATCATGTTTTTACTCTTAAGGAAAAAGGGATTCGTACCTTTTTGTTCAGCAACACGAATTCAATTCATGTTGAAGTTTTCGAACGCATGGTTGATGAATCCTATGGTCTAGAAAAATTCAAGTCGGCTTTTGAATTCGTTCATTACAGCAATGTGCTAGGAATGCGTAAACCAGATCCTGAATCTTTTTTAGAAATTTGTCGCATCCATGAACTTACGCCCGAAAAGACCATCTTCATCGATGACTCCATTCAGCATGTTCAAGGTTCCATTAAAGCTGGACTGAAGGGTTTGCACCTTCTTCCTCACCAAACTCCAGCAGAATTAATAGACCCTCTAATTTAGTTTGAAGGCTTTTTTACTGATTGGTTTAGTGAACGACA
This sequence comes from Flavobacteriales bacterium, assembly GCA_044374295.1. Lineage (GTDB taxonomy): Bacteria > Bacteroidota > Bacteroidia > Flavobacteriales_D > Sanyastnellaceae > CAIZGX01. Next base: position 15,391 of record JBILOU010000041.1, read on the forward strand.
GTGGTACCATCTTCTTCACCCCTAAACCCTTGGCTTGAACATAACCCGAAGCTTGAAGCTCTATTTCATCTTTAAACATAAGGCTCAAAGCGTTGCCAAGAAACCCTTCTACATCGGTAATATTCGTGAATACCTTAATATCGTAAACCTTAGAAGATTTAGGCGCAAGAACAACCGGCTCGGCTAATGCAAGTGACCCCGCCAGATTACCGTCGATACGCAATTCCAAATCAGATTCGAACAAGGTAATCTTGTATGGATTAGGGTTTTCTAAGCCAATGCGTAAAACCGCACTTACATTACTGTTCGTTAATTCAAACAGATCAATATCTTCAACGCGCTTAACTTCAACATTCTTATAAATCTCACAAGAAGTAAGTCCAACTATTAAAAATAGAAGACACGCCAATTGAATTGAAATAACTTTTTCTTTCATAACACCCTCACTAATCTAATTCAACCCGGAACGAAAATTACTTCGAGAAATTATCGAAGAAATACGGAATTGTCTCAATACCCTTGTAATAGTTGAACAACCCGTAGTGCTCATTTGGAGAGTGTAAGGCGTCTGTATCTAATCCAAAGCCCATTAAGACAGACTTCAAGTTCAATTCAGATTCGAACATCGCAACAATTGGAATAGATCCGCCACCTCTGGTTGGAATTGGCTTCTTACCATATGTCTTCTCCATTGCATCAGATGCTGCAATGTATGCTTTGCTGTCTGTGGGCGTAACAACAGGCTCACCACCGTGGTGCGGACGAACTTCAACACGAACACCTGCAGGTGCAATGGCCTTGAAGTGATTCGCAAATATTTCAGTGATCTGATCAGTAGTTTGATGAGGTACCAAACGCATCGAAATTTTCGCAAATGCCTTTGATGGAAGAACGGTCTTCGAACCTTCGCCAATGTATCCGCCCCAAATACCGTTGCAATCCAATGTTGGACGAACGCCCGTGCGCTCAATGGTGGTATATCCTTTTTCACCATATACAGCATCGATATCTAAATCTTTCTTGTAAGCCTCTTCATCAAAAGGAGCTGCATTCAATGCCGCGCGCTCTGCTTCTGATAATTCCTGAACGCTGTCGTAGAAACCAGGAATGGTAATGTGATTGTTTTCATCGTGAAGTGATGCAATCATCTTCGCTAATACATTGATCGGATTCGCTACACCACCACCGTATACACCGCTGTGTAAGTCGCGATTCGACCCGGTAACCTCTACTTCAACATAACTTAAACCTCTTAAGCCGCAGTCGATACTTGGAACATCATTCGCCAATACACTGGTATCTGAAATCAATACCACATCTGCTTTCAATCTTTCTTTATTTGCTACACAGAAAGGACCTAGGTTCGTTGAACCGGCTTCCTCTTCTCCTTCAATCATAAACTTCACGTTACATGGAAGTGAATTCGTTTTCCACATGGCTTCAAAAGCCTTAACGTGCATGAACATTTGTCCTTTGTCATCGCAAGATCCACGAGCGAAGATTGCACCCTCAGGATGAATCTCTGTTTTCTTAATCGTTGGCTCGAACGGAGGCGTGTGCCACAACTCAATTGGATCAGCTGGCTGAACATCGTAGTGTCCATAAACCAATACCGTTGGCTTGCTCGGGTCAATTAATTTCTCTCCGTATACGATTGGGTGTCCTTCCGTAACACACACTTCTACATTATCTGCTCCTGCGTCGCGAAGATGCTTCGCCACCAAATCTGCGCATTTCGCTACTTCTTCCTTGTAGGCCATATCGGCGCTAATGCTTGGAATACGTAGTAGTTCGAACAACTCGTTTAAGAAACGATCTTTATTTTCGTTGATAAAATCTTGTGCTGCTTTCATGACATTTAATTTGTGCCCGAAAGATACGATGGAACAGAATAAAACAGAGTGAAAAACCAAACAAGACGAATATCTTTGCAGCAATGAGTAGCGTAAATTTCGAAAATACCGCCGTAGCGTTTCAACATAAAAACAATGGCCAACTGAAGCGTTCATTTTGGCTCTTCAAGTTAATAGCCTCGCCAACGTTGGTGAAAATTGGCGGCGCATTGACCAACCTAGCTGTTGGACTTGGAATTCCGATTGGATGGGCGATTAAGAAAAATATTTTTTCTCAATTTTGTGGAGGAGTTAATATTTCAGAAAGTAAAAAAGCTGCTCATCACCTCGCGAAAAGTGGCATTGGATCTATTCTCGATTACAGTGTTGAAGGAAAGGAGAACGAAAAAGATTTTGACTTCACAGCTGACGAGATTAAGCGCACCATAGACGCAGCCGAGAACAACAACGACATTCCTTTCAGCGTGTTCAAAGTAACCGGTATTTGCAGATTTTCATTGTTGGAAAAAGTAAATGCTAAGCAACCGCTTTCAGCAAATGAAGAAGCCGAGTGGGAACGAGCTGCTGGAAGGGTTTTCAGCATTTGCGAACACGCATTTAAGAAAAATGTAGCGTTGTTTATTGATGCTGAGGATTCATGGATTCAAGATGCCATTGATGAGCTGGCGGAAAACATGATGGTGCAATTCAACCAAAAAGATTTCATTGTCTACAACACCGTTCAATTGTATCGTCACGATCGCCTTGCCTATTTGAAAGCCATGCATGCTCGTTTGAAAGAAAAGGGTACAAAAACCGCTGTGAAGTTGGTTCGCGGGGCCTATATGGAAAAGGAACGTAAGCGCGCTGCTGAAATGGGCTACGTTGACCCTATTCAACCGAACAAAGAGAGCACAGACCGCGACTTCAATCTAGCAGTAGATTATTGTTTGGATCATATTGAAGATGTTGCTATTTGCTGCGGTTCACACAACGAAGAGAGTTCCGCCATGTTAGTTGAAAAAATGATTGCACGTGGCATTGAAAGCAACGACAAGCGAATTTATTTCGCGCAACTTTTCGGAATGAGTGACCACATTAGCTACAACCTCAGTCACGCCAATTACAATGTTGCGAAATACCTTCCTTATGGACCAATTAAAGAAGTCATGCCTTACTTGCTAAGAAGAGCACAGGAAAACACTTCAGTAAAAGGACAAACGGGAAGAGAATTGTCTTTGATTGAAAAAGAAATTCAACGAAGAAAAAAGCTTCATTAAAGCTTCCAGATTTTAGTGAGCGGCGAAAACAAATAGTCGCTTCCTGTCTTCACTTCCTTACATAAAATTCGCTGACGACGTTTGTTCAAGCGAACGAATTCGCGCTTGTCTTTTCCGTATAAAAATTTCGCGCCATCCAGAAGATCATCGACCATGATAATATTTTCATGACTCGCTCTGTCGTATAGCGCCAGGGTCTTCGATAAATCAATATCGCTGCAAGTCGCAGCAGCTGGGTTATTCAAGTAACGCTGAATAGCCCTTTCAAGATCTAAAGGAAACAAATTCACATTTACAAAAGGTGCCAAAGTTTCTTTGAAACATTGCTTCCATTCCGCACCGTGTGGCTTCACGAAATGTCCGTGTCGCACATGACAAATCAAATGCGCCAACTCGTGCATGAGTGTGATTAAAAATGCGTACCGATTGAGGTTGTGATTAACCGTGATTTTATAGCGTTCGCCGGGGGCATAACGAAAATCGCCATGCTTAGTGCTTCGCCCTTTGGTAATAACCAAATCGTGCGGATAAGCCCGCAACATTTCGCACACCTTCACTACTGAACCACCGGGTAAAAATGGAGTTAAAGCAGTTTCTAAATCATTGGATTTAGCCATGCCTTAAAACAGTTAATCCCAAGTAGGACAATTGCAATTTTTGTGAGCGCGTTTCATGGCGCGTTTTGGGTTGTTGCATGAAGCTACTCCCACAACTAAAAGCGCCGCAACGAAAAAATAAAACAATTTCTTCATGCCTCGAAAATACAGAATATCGCGGAAGAATAGCTATCCCTTGAAAAATTATTACACTCAAAAAAAATAAACTACCTTCGGCCTAAGTTTTAATCATGACAGGAATCTTAGGAAATTTTGGACGTTATTTTTTGCTCATGCGCAGGGT
>JBILOU010000132.1:0-3335 GCA_044374295.1 Flavobacteriales bacterium
ATTTAGCGACTACCATTGTTATTGGTGAAACCGACGATCAAATTTTCTACTACCATGGAAAGTTTAGAAAGGACACCACGAAATTGGAGCCGTCAGATTTTTCTAAAGATGGACTTCGTGTAATGTTACTTGAGCGAAACAAGCGTGTTGTAGAGCAAGTAAACAGTTTGAAGGACCAGCAAAGAGAAGAATTGAAGAAGAGTAATTCGCGTGAAGACGACGAAAAGATAAATGCACGATTCAAAGATCTTATTGCAGATGCTTCCAACGATTCTCTTGCACCTTTCGTGATCGTAAAGACAATGCCAACCACCAAGTGGAAAAACGTTGTGAATGCAATTGACGAATTGAACATTACTAACGTGAAGAAGCGTGCAATCATGGATATGGAAGCACGTGAAGCATTACTTTTCCTTTCACCAGAAAAAGTAGCAGAATTAAAATTGAAATGAACGATTGATGTGTAGGCCTGTACTGCACATTATAAAAGCAAACCATTATGTCAGCAGTAACTGATTTTCTTAGCAACCACTCCGACCTGGTGGCTGTAGCTACAGCAGCAGCTGTGGTTACGTTCCTTGGTTTTGAAGCGGGCTGGAATAGCATTATGGCGCCAGATCGTAATGAGCAAGTATTCGAAAACAAAAACAAAGCCTACGGAGCGTATAGAATACGTTCTATGTACGGAGGAGTTTTAGCCATTGCGGTGTTCTCGGGTATTTTCTTGGTATCTGGTGCGTTAATCACGCCAGTCATTTTAGCCAAGGGCGAAAAGAAGGAAAAAGAGGTGAAGGTGGAAATGAACGCAGAAATGATTGCGCCTCCACCAACGGATCCAAACGAGCCGCCACCACCACCACCACCACCGCCACCACCGCCACCACCACCACCAAGTGTGCGTCAAATTCAATTCACTTCAATCGTTATTGAAGAGAACGTAGAGACACCTCCACCTTCTCAAGATAAATTGAAGGATGAAAAGATTGCCGACGAAACAACGGAAGGAGAAGACGGCCCAATGGGACCATCAGATGCAATTGCGGTTTATACCCCTGTCGATAATAAAAACGATAAAGTAGAAGCGCCATTGACATTCGTTCAAGAGATGCCTGCTTACCCAGGTGGAGAGAAAGCGTTGTATGAGTTTTTGTACAACAACATCTCTTACCCAGAGCAAGAGAAGTCTCAGAACATTGAAGGAACTGTATTCGTAAACTTCGTTGTTGAAAAAGACGGAACGCCTTCGAACTTCACCGTAACACGTGGTGTTGAAGGAGGAAAAGGATTGGACAGAGAAGCGTTAGCAGCTTGTAAGAAATTAGGCAAGTTCAACCCGGGAAAACAAAACGGGGTTTCGCAACGTGTATTCTTGACTATTCCGATTAAATTTACTCTAGCAGATAATTAATCGCTAAATACTTTCTGAAAAGGGTTGGCTTCGGCCGACCCTTTTTTATTTTTGAATACGATGTTACCCTTCCACACAGATAGCAATGAAGCGGGCTTAGATGAAGCCGGAAGAGGCTGTTTAGCAGGCCCAGTCGTTGCGGCTGCTGTCATTCTTCCCGAAGGATTTTCGCACCCATGGCTGAACGATTCGAAGCAAATGAGTAAGAAGCATCGCGATGAATTGCGTGTGATTATTGAGCAAGAGGCGGTTGCTTGGAACGTTCAGTTTGTTTCTCCTCAAGAAATAGATCAACTGAATATTCTTCGAGCATCTATTACCGCTATGCAACGCGCAACATTGAATTTAAAGGTAAGGCCTTCACATCTCTTGGTAGATGGAAATAGGTTTTATGCGTTGGAAGATTATGCGCATACGTGCATGATCAAGGGCGATGCTCGCTTTTTAAATATTGCCGCTGCGTCTGTTTTAGCGAAGACTCATCGCGATGAATTTATGCTAAACCTGCACGAGAAATTTCCTCATTATGCTTGGGATAGAAACATGGGATATCCTACAAAGGCCCATCGCGCAGCCATTTCGGAATTCGGCGCGTGTGAGTACCACCGCATGACCTTTGCTCTTTTGCCTGGGCAGTTGCAAATAGAAGCGCTTTGATGCCTATTTTAGCACTATGCAGTTAAGGGCTGAAAACATTCAAAAGATTTACGGAAAGCGAACCGTTGTGAAAGACGTTTCGTTTCATGTTGAACAAGGCGAAATAGTTGGATTACTTGGTCCGAATGGAGCAGGTAAAACAACAAGTTTCTACATGGTGACCGGTTTAATTCAACCTAACCAAGGAAAGGTTTTGCTTGATGATACCGAGATTACACATATGCCCATGTTCAAGCGCGCGAAAATGGGTGTGGGATATCTACCGCAAGAAGCCTCTATTTTCCGTTCACTATCTGTTGAAGACAACATTAAAGCAGTGCTTGAATTGACGGGTCTTTCAAAGCAAGAGCAGTCTGAGAAATTGGACGCGTTGTTGGAAGAGTTTGGACTGACTGAAAGAAGAAAATACATTGGTCATCACCTCAGCGGAGGTGAGCGTAGAAGAACAGAAATTGCACGCGCCTTAGCTACAGATCCGAAGTTTATTTTGTTAGACGAACCTTTTGCAGGCGTTGACCCGATTGCGGTTGAAGACATTCAGCGAATTGTTTGGAAGCTGAAAGAACGCAACATTGGAATTTTGATTACCGACCACAATGTGCAAGAAACGCTGACGATTACCGATCGCGCATACCTCTTGTATGACGGGAATATTTTGAAGTCAGGAAGTGCCGAGGAATTGGCTTCCGACGAACAAGTGCGTCGAGTTTATTTGGGGCAAAACTTTGTCTTAAGAGCTAGAAAAGAATAAACCCCCGAGAATCTCGAGGGCTTAATTATTTCAGTTGGAAGAATTACTTCGCGCTGTTGTAGCGAGCTTCAACCACTTCCCAATTAATTACATTGAAAAAAGCTTGAATGTAATCTGGACGTCTGTTTTGATAGTTCAGGTAGTACGCATGTTCCCAAACGTCTAATCCTAAAATTGGAAATCCAGAACAACCAACTCCTGGCATCAATGGATTGTCTTGATTTGGTGTTGAACACACTTCAAGTTTTCCGTCTTTCACACACAACCAAGCCCAACCTGAACCGAAGCGTGTCGTTGCAGCCTTCACGAATAATTCTTTGAACGCATCGAATGATCCAAAAGCCTCGTTAATTGCGGTTTCCATAGTTGGAGTTACCTTTCCACCATTTGGTGAAAGAAGTTCCCAAAATAGGTTGTGATTGTAGAATCCACCGCCGTTGTTTCTAACTGCAGCATTATCGAAACCTTTCACCATAACTTCTTCGATAGAAAGATTTTCTAAATCGGTTCCAGCAATGG
>JBILOU010000042.1:0-19264 GCA_044374295.1 Flavobacteriales bacterium
GTTATGCTTTCCCTTTAGAATTGAGTTTTCTTTCGGAACGTTTCGCGCAATTGAAGAGTGTTTTTCAATCGCCCGATTTGTTTCAACCCAAAGTTATTGCCGATTATTTTTTACCGAAATGTCAAGTCTTCGCGAAGAATAATTTAGAAGATGACGAATACAAATTGTTTCTGCGTTTGTATGAGATCATGGAGAATTCGCTACCGCAACCCGACTTGTTGGTTTATCTGTATCTCTCGCCAGAACAGGCGTTGCAGAACATTAAGAAACGCGGAAGGTCCTACGAACAAAACATTACAGCTGAGTATTTAGAAAATATTCAGCAGCAGTATTTGTCGTTCATACAACAACATCCTGAGTTAACGGTGCTCATGATTTCGAGCGACAAACTCGATTTTGTAGAACGAAAAGAAGATCTTCTACTCTTGAATGAAACCATAGCGAAGAACTATTCGCCGGGCATTCACAGGGTGGAGCCGTAGAACTTGGTTTACTTCTTAAGAACCTCGGCCATTTTAGCGCCAATCTCAGCAGGAGAGTCTACTACGTGAATGCCACATTCGCGCATGATACGCTTTTTAGCAGAAGCACTTTCGTTTTCTCCAGATACAATTGCACCAGCGTGTCCCATTGTTCTTCCTTTCGGAGCGGTTTCACCAGCAATGAATCCAACAACTGGCTTCGTGCCGTGTTCTTTGATCCACATAGCGGCCTTAGGCTCAAGTTCACCACCGATTTCACCAATCATAATGATACCGTGAGTTTCAGGGTCGTTCATTAACAATTGAACGGCTTCTAAAGTGGTCGTTCCAATGATTGGGTCACCACCGATTCCGATAGCTGTCGTTACACCTAAGCCAGCTTTCGCAACTTGGTCAGCAGCTTCGTATGTTAAGGTTCCTGATTTAGAAACGATACCCACATTTCCTTTTTTGAAAACGAAACCAGGCATGATACCCACTTTCGCTTCGCCTGCGGTAATGATACCAGGGCAGTTAGGGCCTATTAAAGTCGCACCGCGATCGGTAGCGTAGATTTTTGCTTTCACCATGTCTGCAACTGGAATACCTTCAGTAATTGTAACAATTACTTTAATACCAGCAGCAGCAGCTTCCATGATAGCGTCAGCAGCAAATGCTGGTGGAACGAAAATAATGGTCACGTCTGCGCCCGTTGCAGTTACTGCATCGGCTACTGTGTTGAACACCGGACGGTCGAGGTGTGTTTGTCCACCTTTGTTCGGTGTAACACCACCAACAACGTTGGTTCCGTATTCAATCATTTGTGTTGCGTGGAATGTTCCTTCACTTCCAGTGAATCCTTGAACAATTACTTTCGAATCTTTGCTTACTAAAACGCCCATGAGGTTTAATTTTTTGCTCGGGCGAAATTAGTCATAATTTGGAAAGTTTAGTCGTTCTATTGCGGATTGTTTCTCATTTTTGCAGAACATGAATGCAATTTCAAGAGAAGAGACGATCTGTGCCCTTTCTACACCGCAAGGAGTAGGCGGTATTGCGGTGGTTCGCGTGAGCGGAAAGGCTGCCTGGGAAATAGTTGGAAAACTCTTTTCGAAGCCATTTCAACCCGAACAAAAACGCAAGGCGTTATTCGGATGCATTTTCGACGGGAAGGAAATTTTGGATGAAGTGGTGGTGACCTTGTTTCAAGGTCCGCATAGTTTCACAGGTGAAGATGTGGTTGAAATTGCTTGTCACGGATCGCGTTACGTTCAGCAGCGCATCTTGCAATTGCTGCAGGAAAGCGGTTGTCGCATGGCCACTCCGGGCGAGTACACCATGCGTGCGTACTTGAACGGACGAATGGATTTGAGCAGGGCAGAGGCGGTTGGAGATGTGATTGCTTCTGAAAGTGCTGCAGCGCATAAGCAAGCGGTTCATCAGATGCGCGGAGGATTTTCGAAGGAGATTGAATCGTTGCGCGAACGCTTGATTCATTTCGCCTCGTTGTTGGAATTGGAATTGGATTTTTCGGAAGAAGATGTCGAGTTCGCCGATCGTACGCAGTTGTTGAATTTGTTGAATGAAATTTTGAAGGTCGTGGTTCAGTTGCGCGACAGTTTTCAGTTGGGCAATGCCATTAAGAACGGGGTTCCGGTTGCCATTGTTGGTGCACCGAATGCAGGGAAGTCAACGTTGTTGAATGCCTTGTTGAATGAGGAGCGCGCGATTGTGAGCGACATTGCGGGAACCACGCGTGACACGGTGGAAGAGGTGTTGAATGTGGAAGGTATTCAGTTTCGGTTTATAGATACGGCTGGTATTCGCGAGACATCGGATACCATAGAGCAGATGGGTATTGCGCGCAGCATGGAGAAGGTGTCGCATGCGCAGTTGGTTTTGTTGTTGGTAGATGTGGTGAATACTTCTCAAGCGCAGATCGACGAGATGTTGGAATCGATTCGTTCGCATGCTCGCGCGGAAGCGAAGGTGTTGGTGGTCTTCAACAAGATCGATTCGAATCCGAATTTTGAATTGAATGTGGAAGGAGCGGACACGTTGCACATTTCTGCGAAAGAAGGCTCGGGCATTGTAGAGTTACGCAGTTGGTTGGTTGAAAGCTTCGCGCCACAATTGAACGAAAGCGACACGGTAGTCACGAATGCGCGTCACCATGAATCTCTGCGTCTCGCCTCCATTGCCCTCACGGAAGTCTTAACGGGCATGCAGCAGGGCATTCCTTCGGACCTCTTAAGCGTAGACATCCGCAAGACCTTGTATCATCTTTCCGAGATCACGGGGAATATCTCGGCGGATGACATTTTGCATTCGATTTTTGGGAAGTTTTGTATTGGAAAGTAACGCGAAATGATTGTCGTAATTGAGTGGTTGTGCCTGGTACTTTCTCATTTATGTAAAAATGTTGCGTATTATCCTCATTTAAGTTATATTTGTAGATAATAATCAACATATCGATGAGGTCAAAAAAACAAATGCTTTTCCCAAAGCATCTTAAGATATTGGGTGTTTTAGGTGAGAATATTAAACTGGCTCGTAAAAGAAGGAAGCTAACTACGATCGAAGTTTCAGAACGCGCAGGAATAGATAGAACCACACTTTATCAAATTGAAAAGGGAAACCCTCGGGTTTCAATGGGCGCTTATTTTAATGTGCTGCGCGTGTTTGGCTTGCAAGATGATTTTTTGAAATTGGCTGCAGAAGATAAACAAGGAAGAGAGATACTTGATTTAGAACTTTTGGGAGGGAAATAATATGGCAACAAGTAAAATAGATATTCTAGTTTATGCAGACTGGTTGCATTTAGACGGACCGAAGTTAATAGGAACCTTAGCAGCTCACCAAGCTAAGGGCAGAAAGACATTTAGTTTTAGTTATGATGAAAAATGGTTGGCGACAGAAAAGCAATTTTTATTTGATCCCGATATTACTTGGAATAAAGGACAACAATTCCCAATAGGAAAATTCAATTTTGGTTTCTTTAACGATTCGATGCCCGATACTTGGGGACGCACATTAATGAAAAGAAGAGAAGCTCAAACAGCCAAGGAAGATAAAAGGGTAGCAAGAATTCTTCACGATCTTGATTTCTTGTTGGGTGTAAATGACGAAAGTAGAATGGGAGGCCTTCGGTTTAAGTTGCAAGAAAAAGAATCCTTTCTAAATAATGATAAGACTAGACCAACTCCACCGTGGTCTTCAATAAGAGAATTACAACATGGTATCTCCTTAATTGAATCAGATAAGGATAATAAGGAGGTGCGGAAATGGTTGAGTATCTTATTGGCTCCAGGCTCTTCCTTAGGTGGCGCAAGACCGAAAGCAAATATTATAGATGAAAAAGGAAATTTATGGATAGCAAAATTTCCATCGAAAGAAGATACTATTAATAAAGCAGCATGGGAGTTTCTAGCCTACAAGCTGGCTACTAAGGCGGGTATTGAAATGGCGGAGTGTAAAATTGAAAAAATCTCGGGCAAGTATTTTACTTTTTTCACAAAACGGTTTGACCGTATAAAAGATAAGAGGATTCACTTTGCATCTGCCATGACTATGACGGGCAATAACGAAGAAACGATCAAAGAGAATCCTTCGAGCTATTTAGATATTGCAGAGTTCATACAGTTTAATGAATCAAACAACAAAAAGGAATTACACCAATTATGGAGACGAATGGTTTTTAATATCGCAATATCCAATACCGACGATCATTTAAGAAACCACGGTTTTATTCTGAATAAAACGGGTTGGCAATTATCTCCTGCGTATGATATTAATCCTTCAATTGATAAAGATGGATTGTCTTTAAATATTGATTCCGATAATAATGCCTTGGATTTCGATTTGGCTAAAAGTGTTGGAGAATATTTTCAGCTAAAGGAAAAGGAAATGGATGCAATTATAGCGGAAATCAAAAGCGTTGTGAAAAATTGGAAGATTGAGGCGGTCAAAATTGGAATTTCAAAGGCTGAAATTACACTAATGAGTTCTGCGTTTAAGTTTGGCAATTAGCATGAGTGCCCGCTTAATTTTTACAATCTTATTCTGAAGGCGTTCGATTTGTTTGTGGGATTTTTAATTCTTCAGCGCATAGATCTTCCTGTTTAACAAACCACAATCAATTTCTCATTACATTTAGACATGAGATATTTAGTCCTTTTCCTTTTATTACCGTTCGCATCATTCGGACAGCAAACGATTAACGAAACCATGCAGCACGATGGTATTACACGTAGTTATACCATTTACGTTCCTGCAAGTTATACGCCCGGTACACCAGCACCGATAGTGTTGAATTTTCATGGTTATACCAGCTCTGCGTTTGAACAATTGTACTACGGCGATTTCCGCGCAATCGCCGATACAGCAGGCTTTCTGATCGTGGTTCCGAATGGAACACTCGATGCAACAGGTACCTCTTATTGGAATTCAGGTTGGGGTGGAACAGTTGACGACATTGGTTTCACCAGCGCGTTAATCGATGAAATAGCCACAACGTATTCAGTGAATTTAGATCGCGTTTACAGCACAGGCATGTCAAACGGCGGATTCATGAGTTACACCCTTGCTTGCTCACTGAGCAATCGCATTGCAGCCATTGCCTCAGTCACCGGTTCAATGAATGTAGGGCAAGACCAAACCTGTAATGCCGTTCATCCAACTCCGGTTATGGAAATTCACGGTACCGCAGATTTAACAGTTCCATACAACGGTGGAACCTTCATGGAAGCCATTCCAAACGTTTTGTCTTATTGGGTGAACTTCAACAATTGCAATGCAACTCCGATAGTTACAGACGTCCCAAACACGAATCTAACAGACGGATGCACTGCGGTTCATTACTTGTATTCTGGAGGAGCTAGCGGCGTTGATGTTGAGCATTACGAAATTATTGATGGCGGACATACCTGGCCAGGTTCATTCTTTCCAATCGGTGTAACAAACAACGACTTCAACGCCTCGAAAATAATATGGCAGTTCTTTATGCAATATGACATTAACGGAAGAATTCAGGCAAACTCTATTGCCGATTTGAATGCCGATGAGATTTCGATTTACCCAAACCCAACAACCGATAAAATAGCAATTCAAGGATTTTCACAAAAGCTAACTGCCTCAAATTGCAGTTTGTTTTCTGTGGAAGGAAAGCAGTTCAGCATTGATGTTTTGGAGAACAACACCCTTGACACAAGCAACCTTGAAAGCGGAGTGTACTTTGTGCGTATCGCAACCCAAGCGGGCGCAGCTACTGTTCAATTTGTGAAAGTGTAATTCTCTATCCAATAAGTTCGAAGAACTACAAACGGAATTTTCATTCAGGCATTAACTCATTTGCCTTTTTGCCTTCCCAAACGCCCACGAATTTGTAGGGTACAAATCGGGCGAACATTTCTTCCTTATACCAATTCAGTTTGCGGGTAAGTGCTACCACTTCGCGGTGTTTTGGATTTTTGTATGCATATTCCATCATCTCTTGTTGCGTTTTCCAAATGCTAATCGTCGCTTGCTGAATCAGCGGCCACTCGCCAACGCCAATGGATAAAACAAGTCCTTCATAACCATCCAGGCTTTGACTAACAGACCCCACACGACTCCAAAACGACAAAAGTTTTCTGAATCGAATACGCGCTCGAGTCAAGACAATAATGGGTTTATCCATAGCGAGTTCTGCATTTTTTTGGAACGGTTGTCTTTCATCCCAACTGCCATGCACTTCAGCCGAATGCATAAACACAGTCATGTGCTCACTGCTTCGTTCTAGATATTCCTTGAAGAAATTATTTTCAGCGAAAAATTTTTCAGCTTGACTTTCAGAATCCCAAATGCAAAGAAGGATATACGTTCCGAAATTAGGAATGGCGCTAAAACCATTTTTTGCCCCAGATCCCAAGATCTTGTAAAATGACAATCCATCTATATTTTTTAGCTGATCATGCCCAAGTTGCATTTGCTTAAAAGCCCACCATTTGTTCGATGAAGTTTCTACTTTGAAAAATGTGCTTGTCGTTACTTGACTCATGGTATTTTAAAGTAGATAAAGTAAAGTGCTGATTTGAAGAGAAAAAGGGCACAGCATCTTTGTCCAAAAGTACGACGGGTCTATACCTTTGTCTTATGAATTTCATTCTCGCACTCAAAGAAAAAAATGAAACGTTGTATGCCTTCGGTTTAATCTGTTTGATTGCATCCTTCGTTTTTCTTGCTCTCACTAAATTCTCGAACACGCAAGTGTACAATGTGAGTGCATGGTACAAGCCTTTCAAATTTGCATTCTCAACTTTTTTATTCGCATGGGCAATGGCTTGGTACTGCTCATACTTATCGAATTTCAATATTACGTTTTTCAATTGGGCCGTCATTTTGTTGCTCGGATTTGAAATCATCTACATCGCTATTCAAGCGGGAAGGGGGCAGTTGTCGCACTACAATCAAACCTCTGCGTTCTATAGTTTTTTATACGGATGCATGGCTTAACCCACACCATAGGCGGACTAGATGGTGAAGCCGGAATTCCATTGTTGAACTGGAGCACGAAATACGGAGATCCTCGCATTGCCCATTTCATTGGTATGCACGCTTTACAGGTTATTCCGATTGTTTCATTTTATTTATTGAAAAACACCAAAGCAACGGTGATTCTAGGATTGCTTTATTTCGCTTTGGCGATGTTTACGTTGGTGCAGGCGTTGCAGGGGAAGTCTATGTTTGGGAAATAACGCTGAGCGTTTCCGAACTTTTAGAATGCTAAATTGTTGCTTTGGAAAGAGTACACATCTGTGCAAGAAATAAATGTTGTTTGGTTGAAGCGCGATTTGAGATTCGTAGATCACGAGCCTCTTTTTCATGCGCAACAAGAACCACTTCCATTTGTAATTCTCTACATCTTTGAACCTTCGGTGATGAGTCATCACGACTCAGATGTGCGCCATTGGCGATTCATTCACGAATCGCTGAAAGACTTGAATAAGCAGCTGGCTCCTTTCAATAAACACATTGAAATCTTTCACAACGAAGCACAGTCTGTGCTCGATGCACTCGCTTCTTCCTTCCATATAAAAACCATTTTTTCTTCTGAAGAAATAGGGAACCTTTTAACCTTCGAACGCGACTTAAACATGCAGTTGTTTTTCCATTCGAAAAATATTCGATGGTTAGAATTTCAAACAAATGGAGTGGTTCGAAGATTAAAGAACCGTCAGGAATGGCCGAAGTTGTGGGAGACAACTATGCGCAGTCCAGCAAGAAAAGTTGAACTCAATGAGTTAAATATTTTCCAGTTGAATGAAGAAGAATTTTCTTCTCTTCGTGGTGAAGAATTGCCTCTTGAAATAACCGAGCGCAATCTGAATTTTCAGGAAGGTGGAGAGACGCTGGCTTGGCGTTATTTGAAGAATTTTCTTGCTGAAAGAAGTGTTAACTATAGCAAACACATTAGCAGTCCTTCGCTTAGCAGAAGAGGCTGCAGCAGGCTTTCGCCATACTTGGCTTATGGAAACATAAGCATGCGCGCGGTTTATCAATTCACCCTTCAACACTATCCTTCTTCAACCAACAAACGTGCGCTCTCGAATTTCATTTCACGTCTGCATTGGCATTGTCATTTCATTCAAAAATTCGAATCGGAATGTCGCTATGAAGTCGAAAACATCAATCGCGCATACAACGCTTTGGAGAAAGTTAGAAACGAAGAATACATTCGATCATGGCAGGAGGGAAGAACGGGAGTGCCGCTGGTAGATGCGTGTATGCGATGTGTAACGGCAACCGGATACATCAACTTCCGCATGCGAGCCATGGTGGTGTCGTTTTTCGTTTTCAATCTGTGGCAAGATTGGCGCGACTTACATTTTTTAGCGCGCATGTTTCTCGACTACGAGCCGGGTATTCACTATCCGCAATTGCAGATGCAAAGCGGAACCACAGGCATTAACACCATTCGCATTTACAATCCGATTAAGAATTCCGAATCGCACGATGCTGAAGGTGTCTTCATAAAGCAATGGATTCCTGAGTTGCGCAATATTCCTTCAGCATTTATTCACGAACCACATAAGCTTTCGGTGATTGAGCAAGAAATGTACGGCTGTGTAATTGGAAAGGATTATCCCGCGCCAATCGTCGATGTTGAAGAATCGCGCAAGTACGCGAGTGACATTGTGTGGAGTTTCAGGAAGGGCTATGAGGTGAAAATTGAGGGCAAGCGTATTCTGAAAAAGCATGTGAGTCGCACCACTTCAAAAAAGAAATAAATCAGAATCTTCGCAAAGTTTGCATCTATTTTAGCGTTCAGATTTTGAACAATGAAATACATCTTTTCTTTTTTGATATTCATAAGCTTGAATCAAGTTTTTGCAATTGATTCTTATCAAGCGAATGAATCACTTAACGTGCTTACTTTATCTGGAATTAAACTGCGCGATAAGCCCGGTGGGACTATCCTTCAGACGATACCTTATGCTGCAAAAGTTGTTGCACTAGAGGCCAAGAACAATAATTTCCCAGTCACTGTCGAAGGAATAAAAGGTTCTTGGGTGAAGGTGAGTTTCAACGATAAAATTGGATATGTATTCGATGGTTTTTTGTCGCGTCTTCCAGCACCAAGTTTAACAGACGCCAATCTTCGAGCTTATGTGAAGCGTGAGTTCAAAATGATTAGTGAAGAACTACCGCTTACATATCTAGAAAATTCAGATTTGGGGGGAAGTGGCTCGAATGTTTTTTTGTTTGAGTGGCAAGGAAAGCAATGCGCATACGAATACCACTACTATTACGAAGGTGGCGGAGAAAATGTGGCTATTTCGGGCATTTCCATGGAAGAGGCTTGCTTGCTGGTGCGCATAATCGAACGCGAAGCATATGAGTATGCAATAAAAGAAATGGAGCATCGAGAGGGATTCGATAAACGTCCATATACCGAGTTTATCTTGAACGGCACCTCCTATGAAACTCACGAAGACGGTTCGGTGACTGAGAAGCAAGATTTTTACACGTGCGATTTAGCGTCGGGATGTGATTATGCCTTAATCATTACCAAGCATGAGAAGTTTGTTCTAATTAATATTGACGGCGGTTGCTAATTTTGTTGAAATGGAAGATATCAGTTGGTTGTCGCGGACGAGTTTGTTAATTGGTGAAGAAACACTTCGCAATTTGACCTCGAAGCATGTCATGGTCGTTGGAATGGGCGGTGTTGGGTCTTTTGCTGCGGAGTTCATAGCGCGCGCGGGTATTGGTAAAATGACAATCATTGATGGAGATGTTGTTGATCCAACGAATCGAAATCGACAACTTCCTGCATTAGCAACCAACCACGGAGAATCAAAGGTGGAGATCATGGCTGAACGCATTCGTGGAATTAATCCGGAAATAGAATTGAATGTGGTGAAGGAATTTGTTAATCCGACCATGGTGGAGGAGCAATTGAAGAATCGTCCAGATTATATCATCGATGCAATCGACAGCATCACTCCCAAACTCACATTCATTCGTCTCGCTTTCGAGAGTAAGATTCCACTGGTAAGCAGCATGGGAGCTGGCGCGAAGTTAGATCCAACGAAACTTCAGGTCGTTGATATTTCAAAGACATATAACTGTCCTTTCGCGCAGCAAATAAGAAAGAATTTAAAATCAAGCGGTATTCGCAAAGGGGTGAAGGTGGTCTTCAGTCCTGAACTTCCAATTAAAGAAAGTTTAATGCTTACCGATGGAAAGAATTATAAGAAGTCGGCATATGGAACCATATCCTACATGCCGGCTACTTTCGGAAGCGTTGTTGCTTCTGTTGCAATCAGAGATTTAATGAAAGCTTAGTCGTACTTCGGCTTCTTGTCGCGCTTCTCAGCTTTTTTCTCTTTTGCAGTTTTGGTCGCAACTTTTTTCACTTCCTTTTTAACGTCTTTACCTTTTCCCATGATATTGTAGTTTAAGTGTTAACGAACCGAATTTAAGGTGAAATTTTTACTTCAACTCAAAATCATTGAAATCGAATCCTGGACTCACTTGACATCCCACCAAACAAAAGTCTGATTCAGGGGCCAATCTCGCACCGAACCACGTGTTGGCAGGAACGACATGCTGAAGTACTTCTCCGTTTACAAGGTCTTTTCCCAAGCGAGTAATCATTTCATTTCCGTTTGAATCGAGTTCAATAATTTGCAATGTTTGTCCATCGTGAAAGTACCAGATCTCGTCACTCTTAATTCGATGTAATGCTGAAGTCTGCCCTTTTTCAAGAAGGAAATAAATGCTCGTGCAAATGGATCGTTCGCCTTCGAATCCTTCGAATTGAAAAGTAGATTTATTTCGAAAATTTTCTTTGTAATAGCCACCTTCCGGATGGGGAAGCATGTGTAGTTTGTCTATGTATGTTTTTGCATTCATTGCTTAAAAGTATGAATAAAAAAAGGGAGTCCGAAGACTCCCAATTTTCCTACCTTAACTAACCAAATTATTCTTTAATGAAGTTTACACGTGCACCGTTTTGAACGAAGATTGTGTAGACACCACTAGCTAAATCAGAAGTATTAACAACAGTTTGCTTTCCGTTTAATTTTCCTTGAGCAACCGTTTGTCCTGCAGCATTAACAACTTGAAATAATTCGTAGTTGTTATCTGATGATTGAACAGTGATGTTGTTTGTGCAAGGATTTGGGAATGCACTAACATTTAATTTTTGAAGACCATCGATAGATGCTGGTGGAAGAAGAACAGCGTCGATAACGTGCACAACTCCGTTCCAAGCGTTCAAATCAGCTGCAACGATGTTTGCGTTGTTGATCATAGCACCACCCATAGATAGGGTTATAGTAGCGTCATCTCCTTGCAACATAGTAACGTTCTGTCCATCAACTAAATCATCAGCTGCAATTGCTTCACCTACCGCGTGGTAAAGCAGAATGTTGGTTAATGCTGCTGGATCTGCTAACAATGCTGGAACTGTTCCTGCTGGAAGCGCTGCGAAAGCATCATCAACTGGAGCGAATACAGTGTAGAAATAATCATCTTCTAATGTCGTTTGCAAACCGGCAGCACCAATTGCAGTTTCTAGAATAGTATGTGATGGTGAACCTGCGATGATTTCCATAACGTTGTTCGCAATAATACCAGGAGCAATAACCGCATCAATAACGTGAATAACTCCGTTGTCGGTTACGATGTCAGCTACAGTAACTTGTGCATGGTTAATGAATACACTTCCGTTGATGAAAGAAACGGTAACATCAAGACCTGACAATGTGGTGATACTCATACCATCAGACAAATCTGTAGACAATGCTGCAGATGGAACAACATGGTATGTAAGGATGAAAGTCAACAAACCTGAAGGGTCTGCAAGCAACGCATCGATGATAGGTTGTGGAACCAAAGCAAAAGCAGCATCGGTTGGAGCGAACACGGTGTAAGAACCTGCGGCATCTAATGCACCGTCAAGACCAGCAAGACCTACTACAGCCTCTAAGGTATTGTGATCAGGTGAGGCTACAATAACGTCCCAAATTGAATTTTGAAGCTCTGGAGTTGATGGCAACAGTACACCATCAGTTACATGCAAAACACCATTGCTTACAGCAATGTCTGCAACAATAACTTGATTTGTTCCATTGATGAAAACACCGTTGTTGATGGTTACAGTAATGTCTGAACCATTTGCCATGGTAGCAACTTGACCGTCTGAAAGTTGCGTAGAGAATACAGCAGCACCGTTCAGAACGTGGTAAAGCAAAATGTCGGTTAATGTAGGAATATCCGCTAAAAGCGCATCTACTGTACCAGCTGGTAGAGCATTAAATGCAGCATCGGTTGGAGCGAATACTGTTATTGGGTCTAATGTGCCTAGAGCTCCATCAAGTCCAGCAGCTAAAACAGCAGCTTCAAGGATAGTGTGATCAGGTGAGTTTTGAATAACATCAAAAGCAGTCTGAGCTTTTGTTGTTGTAAACCCTAAAATCATAGATAGGGCAAATAGAAGTTTTTTCATTTGTTTAATATTTTGTTATGAAGTTTAAACAGAAGATGGAGGGTTATGTTCAATCCGATTGAAAAAAAAGTGATATTGGTCATGTTTTGTTCTTGTTAGCTGTGAATTTTTTTGGAACATGTGTGGCATTATAACGTAAAAAATGGACTTAGAGAAAATAATTTAAGCGGTACCATGGTCTTCTCGATTTTTTTCTGATTAACTTTCGAAATAATTATTTACACACAAATTAGCACGATGAATACATCTGTAAAAAAAGGTCTCATCATTGGTGGATCCTCTCTTATAATAGGGCTCGCAGCACTCTTTTGGTACTTGGGCATGTCGAATAACAATCGACTTATAGCTAAAATTCCAAAAGATGCAGCCATGGTTTTCAAAGCTGATTTAAAGAGCCTGGCAGATAAGGCTGAATTTAAAAAATGGAAGGAATTATCCATGTTTGATGAGATGCGTAAGGAGGAGAGTGTATTTGATAAAATACTAGACAATCCGAAAAAATCGGGAGTTAATTTCTTACAGAATGCATACGGATACGTTAGCAAAGGCGAGGAATTTTACGGGGGTATCGTTTTCGGGATTAAAGACGCAAAGGATTTCGAAGAAACAGTAAAAGACATCGATGACGATATAGAGGTTCAAAAAGTAGATGGATTGTATTCCGCAGAAGTAGACAACAACGACATGGCTTTAGTTTGGGACAAAAACGTTGCATTAATGTATTTCAGAGAAGACGAAGACGTCTTGGAAATGGCAAAGCAAGCCTTCGCTCAAGATGAAGACATGAGCATGCTTGAAATGGATACATACATGGAGTATGAGTCTCTCGATGCCGATTTAGGCATGTACATGAATATGAAACGTTTTCAAGAATTAGCCAGTGAAATGGGTGGGCCAATGCAAGATCAGTTCAAGTCAATGGAGAAGGCTGAGAGTATTGGAATGACTGTGTTGTTTGAGGATCAACAAATGCTTGTAGACGCGACTTACTACCCGGTGGAAGGCGCTACTCCGGAAGAAATATCCGTGATGAAAGAAGAAGGTATTTCAGCAGATTTGATGAAATTAATTTCACCTACAACGCCCAAAGGATTCTATGCAGCAAACATGGATTTAGATAAAATCCTAAGTCTTTATCCGCAGATAAATGAAGAGATGAAAAAGGACGGATTTTCTTTGGATGAGTTCAAGAACAGTCTAAACGGGGAAATGACAATTTCTTTGATTGACGTTAAGAATGTTCAGAAAATCCGCGAAGTGGCAGATTACGATAATTGGGAACCCTATGGTATTTATGATTCACCGGTTCCGATGAAGATGGATACAACTTTTGAATTGTCTCCAATTTATAAAATCAACCTCGGGGTTAAGGATCGTGGAATTCTAGACAACATCATTGCAAAATTCGTTGCGAAAATGAACGAGCCTGTTGTGACCGAAGAAATGATTGATATGTCGGATTTAATGAAGTCGAGCTTTGACTCCTACATGACTCCGTATGACGATTTTACGGAAGAAATCGAAGAGCCGCAGGTGAAGCGTTACCAATACAATGGATTGGAAGTCTTTGAAACTGAAGATGTGAAGTTGTTTTATAAGTATGAAGGAAACTACATTTCAATCTCAAACGATGAATCGGCTTTCGCTTCACAAAAATTTTCTTGGGACGATGAACTTGAAGACATGTTAACCGAAAAGGCTGGCGCAGGATATATGGATTTGAATTACAAGAACTATCCAGATATCGAAAGAGAAAATGCAGACTATGTTCAAGAGGTAAAAAGCTTCTTGGAGATGCTCGATAATATGAAGTTTTCTTCAGACGGTATGACGGTTCATTTTGAAATGAATTTCACAGACAGTCCTGATCACATTCTATGGCGCATGATGAAAACTATCGATGCCCAAGTCTCAAAAGACAGAAGAGGCTACAATTAATTCGTGGAATAATTCACTACATCGATTTGTAAATTCCCATTAAGAGCTACAGTAATTTGTAGCTCTTTTTGTGTTGGATAAAATCCCGTAATCTGAAGATTATTCAAAAGACCTTTCAAATTAACGCCAGGCATTAACTCTCCATTTAGCTGTTTTTCAATTTCAGTTTTAGCAGATTGAAGGGTAGGCGTAAGGTCAATGTTACATGCACTTTGAATGGTTTCGGTAAGCTTTGTTTGAAAGACATCCACGCCTGCATTCATGAGCACGTGTCGCGACTTGCTATCAATATCAATCGAACTCACGCTCATCTTATTGGTTGAAGGGTCAATGGTTGGGGTAAGTGCTAAAAAAAACTTGCAGTTCTTGTATTTCTTGAAACCCACTTTCATGTCGCACAATACTTCCACTTGAATTTTTTGATTGCCCAATCCCGAAAGTGTGAGATTTTTCACGGTTATACTTTTCTTTTGGTCATCGCTCGCAAAGGTGCTGCCAGCGGTCATTTCATTCACTTTGGAGGAAAGGCTTTCGTAGCTCGATTTAATGGGCATTTGAATAACAAAGCCCGAGGTTAAATCGTTTTGAACATTCAGGGGTGGCAGTGGGGGAATAACCGCGTTTTCATTTTTGTCTAAACTGAGCACAGGTGTGGCGTCAATTCCCAAGTTCACTTGAAGAATATTTCCGTATCCATACATGGGCCCCAATTTGAAGTTAGATGCATTGAAAGTTAAATAGCCATATCCCGGAATTTCCATTTGACTGTTTAGTTGTTTCCAGGCTTCATTGGCGTAACTCCTGAAATCTACTTGCAAGCATTGCTGATCTATGTATTTGCAAACATCTAAAAGAGCAGGTTGCATGGCCTTCATAATTTCACCGGTCATGTCAATTTTCAGAAACGTCAATTCGCAAGGATCTATTGGATTCAATTTGTTAAGCGAGGTTGAAGTAATGAGTTGGTAATTTTCATTCATGGAAAGGACCGATGCAAATTCAATTTCAACGCGACGCTTTGATTCGTTTCCACTTCCACACGAAAAAGGAATACGCGGATGCACGCAGGTTCCCCAAACGCAATTGGTGCAATAGTTCCCTTCAATGCCATACCAAGCTTTGGTTCCAACGACGAATTTATTTCCAACTACATACCCGTTTAAATTTTCACGAAAGACATCATACTTGGCTTGCGGACCATCGCAAGACCCGAACGAAGTGAAATTTGGCCATTCTGGATTTCGGATGATGGGGGAAGAGGATTCGTTCGCAAATTTCAAAATAGGGTCAATGGAAATATTAACTGGAATATTGATGTGTGAAACACCCTGAGGGGGCCCCATGGGTATTTCAATTTCGATCATTTCAGGCAGGGGAGCGGTTATCTTACATGATGAGAGCGCGCTCGCTAAAGCAACTAGAAAAAGAACGGTATGATGAAGATTTTTGGAAATCATATATTGACGAATATTTCAGTGCGAAATTACATTTGAATATGTCTTATTTTCGCTTCAAATTATTAACTATGAAATCACTACGACTTATTCTTGTTTTATTGTTGTTTGCATTCTCAGGAAAGGTCTTTTCTCAAGGAATGCCTATTTCTGTTATTATATCCAATGCAGATTGCGCGGTTACTGTTGCGGGAACTTATGTAGACTCAATTACTGGTACTTCAGGTTCTTTTCAATTGTTTGCAGCTGATCCAGCTGGAACTTCCTTTATGGGAACTGTTTCAATAAACGCGCTAGGTGCGAATTACATCATTTCAGTTTGTGCAACAGATTGCAACGGGGTGACTAACTGTGCAACGGGTCCAATGGTTCTAGGAGCTGTTACTACGTTCAATATTGATATGGGTGGAAATGGCGGAGGAGTTTTAGACAATGATGGAGATGGCTTCAACAGTTTTGCAGATTGTAACGATAACGACGCTAATATCAATGCGAACGCAACTGAAGTATGCGATGGCATGGACAATAACTGCGACGGTGTTGTTGATGAAGGTTGCAACACAGGTGGATGCACCTTGGACATTGTTCTTGTTCCAGACTCATTAGATAATAGCCCATTTGTGGTTTATATCTATTTGGCTGGACTTCCTGCAGGTGGTTCAATCGTTTGGGATTTCGGTGATGGTGGAGTTGCAACATCAACGTTTCCAACTTGGGTATATACAATCCTAGGAACTTATACAGTTTGTGCTACTTATGCAGATGCTAGCGGTTGCACAGCAACAGATTGCGTAACGTTTACTGTTAACGCAGACGGATCAACTACTCCAGGCGGAATTAACTTGCAAGGCTTCACGTTGAACGTTGTTAGCACTATGCCAAGTCCAAACGCAGTAGCTGAATTTTCCTCAGCAAGTGATTTTATAATCTATCCTAATCCAGTTGCTGAATCAGCGACCATTCAATGGAATGCTACTTCAACTGAGCAAGGTCAATTAGATGTATTCAATGCACAAGGACAATTGATTTCTACAGAGCGTTACACGGTGTCTGCTGGAGCTCAACAAGTTCAATTGAACACACAATCACTTTCAGCAGGAATGTACATTGTGCGCAGTGTTTCGAATGCTGGTATAGTTCGTCAGACTGCATTCATGAAATAATCAGACGCTTGAAGTTTGAGGAAAAGGTCGATCGTTGGTCGGCCTTTTTTGTTGGTCAAGATTTTTTTATCTGTTTGGAAATGAAAAGAGCCGCATATGCGGCTCTTTTAAGTATTCAGTTAGGGGAGGTTTTATGCTTCTTCTACTGGAGCATTTGCACCGCGCTTCGCCATAATGTTGACTAAGTCTTCGCTGTTGCCTACAAACATTTTTTGGAATCGACGGCTTCCAGATCCCGCAGGAATTGGGTGACCAACGATTACGTTTTCTTTCAGTCCGTTCAAGAAGTCTGTTTTTCCTTGTACAGCTGCTTCGTTCAATACTTTCGTAGTCTCTTGGAACGATGCTGCAGAGATCCATGAATCTGTTTGCAACGACGCTCTTGTGATACCTTGAAGAATTGGGCGGGCAGTAGCTGTGATAGCTTCACGAGATTCCATAACTGTTCTGTCTTTACGCTTCAATTCAGAGTTTTCAGTTCTAAATTGCAATGCTGTAATAACTTGTCCAGGTAGGAACTTCTCAGAGTCTCCAGCTTCTGTAACAACAACCTTATCGAATAACAAGTCGTTTTCATCAATGAATTCCGCTTTGTCTACCGTGCTTCCTTGTAAGAAACGTGTATCGCCCGCATCAAGAATTTCTACTTTGCGCATCATTTGACGAACAATAACTTCGAAATGCTTGTCATTGATTTTCACACCTTGCAGACGGTATACCTCTTGAATTTCATTCACCAAGTATTCTTGAACTGCTGTTGGTCCTTGAATGTCTAGGATATCTCCAGGAGAGATAGCACCATCAGACAATTGCATACCTGCACGAACAAAGTCTCCGTCTTGAACTAAGATATGCTTAGCAAGGTTGATCAAATATTTCTTCTCTTCACCAGTGCGTGATCGAAGGATAATCTCGCGGTTACCGCGTTTGATTTTTCCGTATTCAACAATACCGTCGATTTCCGCAACGTTTGCTGGGTTAGATGGGTTACGTGCTTCGAACAATTCGGTTACACGAGGAAGACCACCGGTGATGTCACCACCACGACCAGCCATACGAGGGATCTTGGCAAGAATACTACCTTTGGTAATCTTCGTTCCGTTTTCTGTGTTCAAGTGAGCACCTACAGGAAGAGAATATACCTTCACAACCTCTTTGCCGCGAACGACTTCGATGCTTGGGTTTTTCTTCTTGTCTTTAGTCTCAATAATAATCTTTTCAGAGAAACCTGTTTGCTCATCGACTTCAGTTTTGAAGGTAATACCTTCTTCGATTGCGTCGAAGTTAATTGTTCCATCTTCTTCAGTGATGATGACACTGTTGAATGGATCGAATTCGCAAATCACGTCGTTCTTCTTAACAATATCACCGTTGTTTACATGTAGAATCGAACCGTAAGGAAGATTCATTGTAGCCATGGTGATACCTGTTTTCTCGTCGTTGATTTTCAATTCAGCAGAACGAGCAACAACTACAGTAACTGTAACATTGTTTTCTTTTCTTTCTACTGTACGAAGATCTTCGATTTCAACGATACCGGCATATTTCGCTTTCAAATCAGAATCAATAGCCGAACCAGACGCAGCACCACCCGTGTGGAACGTACGAAGAGTCAGCTGTGTACCCGGCTCACCGATAGACTGTGCGGCGATAACACCAACAGCCAATCCCTCTTGAACCAAACGAGCAGAAGCAAGGTCACGACCGTAACACTTCGCACAAACTCCACGCTTGCTTTCGCAGGTTAATACTGAACGAATTTCCACTTCTTCAATTCCAGCCGCTTCAATAGCATCTGCAATTTCTTCAGAAATTTCTTGAACCGCTTCAACAAGCAATTCGTTTGTTTCTGGGTGATAAACATCGTGAACTGAAGTTCTACCAAGAATACGATCGCGGAGGCTTTCAACAACTTCATCAGATTTCTTCAATGCAGTTGTATTCAATCCGCGAAGTGTACCACAGTCTAATTCGTTAATAATTACGTCTTGTGCAACGTCAACTAGACGACGAGTTAAGTAACCCGCATCCGCAGTTTTCAATGCAGTATCGGCCAAACCTTTACGAGCACCGTGGGTAGAGATGAAGTACTCTAAGATCGACAAACCTTCCTTAAAGTTTGCCAAGATCGGGTTCTCAATCATGTCTTGTCCGCCTGCAGCAGCGTTCTTCTGTGGCTTAGCCATCAGACCACGCATACCTGCTAACTGACGAATTTGTTCTTTCGATCCACGAGCTCCAGAATCATACATC
>JBILOU010000091.1:0-5573 GCA_044374295.1 Flavobacteriales bacterium
AGGTTTTCCAATTATGAAATAGGAATAAAATCTTCGATTTTCCAATTACGTAGTTGGAACAACGTAGTTCAACGTTTAGCTTTTAATTTTCAACTCCTCATAACCAATAATCCCCGAACCATAAGCGCAGCGGCATTCATTCTTTTTGGTGTCGACCCACATCATGTGTCTGCTTTTATGGAAAAGGCAAGACGCCGTCCAAGTGTCTGAGTTGAAACTCGAGGGTGAAGGTGAATATCCGAGACGAACGAGTTCTTGTACAATGGGCGCGTTCTTGCGCTGCGCTACCAATCGAATCTGCTCTTCTTTACGCTTCTTTTCTTCAATGAAAAAATCGAAAGCCTCTTTCGAAATAACGGTGCTACTGACAAAAGAGATGCTTCCATTGAAGCCTCCGCAATTGGCAGCCCAATACGCACAGAATTTCTGAAGCAAATTGGCATTCGACAAATCTTCTTCTGTGAGTAATTTCCGCAAGTTTAACTTATCGTCCTCGTGAGGCGATCCTTCCAGTTCGATGCATTTCGAATAGATACCCAATCCTTCGGGGCCTTCAAAAAGGAAATACGTTTCCACCCATTCAATGGGATTGAACTCGTGTTTCAATTGTAAGAATTCAGTATTCAATTTATCTTTAAACCACGAGATATTTTCTGTATTTTTCATTTTTTTTAATTGATTTAATTAAGAAATAAAATGTGAATTACCCATTGCAATAATCTCTTTACGACTATTCACCAATGTTCCTCCAGATGGAATGGAAGGCGAAAATCGAATCTCGTTTTCTTCATAATAGTAGGCTTGGTTTGGTGACAAGACCACACACAGTCTGTGATTACGATTGTTCTTGGTGTCGAGACTTTGCTTGTATTCACTTGCGATGTTTAACAGCTTTGGAAAGTTATCGATATTGTTTTCGAAATTCGATTCAATATTAATTCCGATTAATTCGTTGTTTTTTTTCGGATGGAAATGAATGGGTTCCTGCAAATAAATCGCATAGTGCAAGCGCACGATAATGTATGGGAATTGGCCATGACCTTTTGCAATGCTTTGGGATGAAAGAGAAAATCCTATTTCATCGTTTTTTGAATTACTCATGACTTTGATTTTTTAGATAATTGAATGGATTTAATTTTCTTCAGTTCGAAGGGAAGCGGAAACGGAATGAACAAGACGAGCTTGCATTGCGAATGCACTGCGAAATCGCCAATCTGTCTGTTAATGCAATAGGTTGCACTTTTCGGACTGAAGTCGTCTTTTAAATGCAGCAGCACGCAGTCTGGCATTTTGGAGAGATTCAGCGTAGACACCAAAGCTTCATGCGTGAAGTGCAGCAGCAGTGGGAATTTGTTTTCATTGAGCAGCGAAGGCACATCAATGAATGTGTTGTTGAGGATAACCTCGTTCGGGACGAACGTGATTTCGTGTCCCGACTTCAAGCGAACGACAAGTTGCTTTTCCATACAAAAAAGTATTTAGTTAAACATTAAACTTCTTTGTACTTCGATCTAAAAAAGGGTTGATACGTTTGTTTTTGGCTTGAGGCCCGTATTGTTTTACCACCGTGGTGTCTTCACTCGGTTGGTACCATTTAAGGTTCGAAATACGTTGCAAACATAAATAAAAAATTATTTGCTGTGCAAATATTTTTTTTTAGAATGTCGAAGACGAATGTTGCGTTGCAACGAATGTGCAAGCACGAATGCTTCGCGAGGGTCTTCGACGAGGGCAACTTCGTTGCGATTGGTTATCACGAAGTGTCATCCAACTTCGTTGGTCATCGGCTTCGCCGTCATCACAACGTGTTGTGTCATCCGCTTCGCGGTTAGTCCTTCATATAACTCAACACTATCATCTTCCGATTCAAGATGAATTTTTCAGGATCACGAAATCTGGCACATTCAGAGATGTCGATAATCTGTCCTCTTCGAACCACAATGACAAACGAAATTCGATAAGAAGATCTATTGCCAACAAATTCAATGGCTCTGCTCAAATAATTCTCACATCCTTTTCCTAAGCAAGTGCCATAGGTTTCAAATAATCGGTCGTCTGAATATCCTTTGAACAAATCAAATGCACGCGACAGTCTTCTAATAAATTCCGCTTTTGGAAGATCCATGTACTTTTCTTTTTCCAAGATCATATCAATCATTTCAAGATCCATTAAATGGAAGAAATGAACAAATGCATCGCGCTGGCTCATTGGGGCGTTTTCTCTCTTACTAGCGGTTGAAAAAAGTGATAGTTGCATCTTTTACGAAGTAAACAATGTGCTTTGCACGATAGTCTTCGACGAATGTTGCGAAGCAACGAATGTCTTTGACGGTGTCGTAAAAAGCAGGTTAAAAAAATATTTGGGAAGTCGAATGTAGAATGAAAAAATGCAATTAAAGTGCACTTGAATTAATTTTTTTTCTGTCTGAAATTTTATGAACAGCGCCAATAAAATCCGAAAAGTGAATGTGAATAAAAATAGTTTTTTCAAGATTGAAAAGGGAAGCAGAATGATTTGGAAATGTCATGGAACTGACAAAAAATTTTTCGGCATGAATTTTCTTGTCGCGGTTTTGTGCTGAAAACTTCTTTTGGAGGCCTTGTGCTTTTTAGGAAGATTTGTAACAACCTATTTTGAAAAACAATTTTAACAGATCAGCTTCAGTGTGCAGAACCTTTGCGCTGTTTGAGTATTTCTTTGGGTTGAATGAATGTTTCTGAGAAATAACAAGGTTTTAATAAGTTGAAATATGAATAGAGCAAAAGGAATTTTGCTTTGTCAAATAAATTGAGAATATTGAAATGGAATTAATTAATTCAAGAAAGTCGAAGTTGGGAACGGGCCCAGCAATTGCTTTATTGCTGATTTTATTTTCTGGGTGCAATACACCTCCTTCAATTGAAGAGACTGTGGCTGCATTGAAGAATATGCAGCCGGCACAGTCGGAAAGACCCTCAACTGAAAACAATCAAATTGACAACTCAAGTCAAATGGACAGCCGCAATGCGCCTCTCGATTCAGTTACTTATTGGAAAATGGTAAGAGACTCATGCCCCGAATTGTTTCGAAAAGTTCCATTGAGTCCATATGAGGCATACGACAAATGTAAGTCGGGATACATGATTGGTTGGGGATGCGAAGTGGGTATGGATGATTACTTTCAGATGTATGCCAAAGTTCTGCGGAAGAAAAGTGGTAAAGCAATGGAACCCTTTCGTCAATCCACATTAGAAGCTATGCAGTTGTTGTATTTTATTGCGAATAAGTTGTCGGGAGGAGGAACGTTTTATTCACACATGCTAGCGAGATCAGAAGGAGAGATTGAATTCAGTTTATACAAGTTTGAGCAAGGTGAGATGGATTTTAGTGATTTAGATTTCGATAAAGAACGCAGCGCATTGTTTCGAAAATGGAAGAGAAACATTCATAAGTCAATAACGAGAGACGGCAGCACGAATTTCACTGAAATGACAGATGCAGATTTAGAAAAGCAACTTTTAGATTCGTTGTCGCGAATGAAGTCTTTGGTGAAAACGCCTTTTACCTTGACCTATCTCGATGAATTCGGACACAGATTCTATTCTGACTTAAAATTTTAAATAAAAAAATATGAACGCGGAAATAGTCATAGTCCTTAAAATATTGGTTTTGCTCACACTAGTTGCGGCGCGTTACCACGATCGGATTCGAAATTTTAAGTTCGGTGACATGAAAGTCCCAAAACCTAAAAAAGAACGCATGAAAAAAGTAATGATTTTTTTGAAGCGCACGTGGCGCTTTTGGAATCCTGGAAAGGCAGATGTGCGGGTGCACAATGATTTAATTAAATTATTAGACAAAAGAAAACTTCGTTACAGTGTGGTTTCGCACAACAAGAATATTGAAGTCGGATTCGATTGTGAAAATGGACATAGGTATCAAGTTGCTTGTTCCATTGAATCGAAGAACCATTTGTGTTTTTATGTTTCGTTTACACACACGCTTGTTCCTGAAGCCTATGACAGATTGTGTCACTTGGGACAGTTGTTCAACGACCGAATGTCAGATGTCACGTTGCAGTTGAACATGGAGGGAGGAAGTTTGCATTTGTTTTCGAGTATACCCATGGATTACGCACAAGTTCGTCCCGAAGTGGTTGATAACAGGATGTACAATCTAACAAGATTTGCAACCGATGTCTCATGGGCTTTCGATAAGTTGCTAAAGACAGACGAGGAAGCTGTCTTTGTCTTTGCCGAGTTGGTGGAAAAGTTGAATGCTGAAAAAGACAATTAAGGGACAAGAGAATTGAATTGGTAGCTTCACAGAACTCGAATATGAAGAAAAACATTTCAATTTTACCACCACCTGAAGACTCTCCTTTTTTATTTAAGATCATTCAATTGGATATATCTTATCCTTTACCGGAAGTCAGTGAAAAGGACAGAAGCATTTTCAAAAGATACGCTGAAGTTATAGTCGGTGAGCACAACAGTTTTAATCAATTGGAAATCCAACTTAGGGATATGGAGATATTTCAAATTGATCATTCGACATCGCTTTCAGATTTTCAGCTCATGCGTAATGTTGGAGTTATTGAAAAAGTTCCAGACAAGGATATTTATTATTTGACGGGGTCAACACCGTTCTGATTTTCCTCTAAAATATTCTTCATCTTTCAGTCGATTTCTTGAGCCTAAAAGAGAGGTGCTAGAAATTACAAGCTTGTCAAAACTTTACTTGGCTATATCAGAATCGGAACTTTGTGTCGAAATTTTAAAACCATTAAAAAAATGACAAAACAAATTAAGACTTACGATTTTTATCGCGTTGAAGAGACAACACAATTAGCAGGCATTCCGATCTTGGGATTATTCGGACCGAAAAGAGACAGATGGTACATCGATCTTCCTGAATGGCAGGGGCCAAGAGCTAATCTCGAAATGGTCGCTGGTGCCGACACCATGTTAGAAGTCTTCGCAAATGGACAAGAGCGTGTGAATGTCACCTTCACGAATTATAAAGCGCATGACTTAGAAGCCGATTTACTACTCACGCATGTCAGTGGAGGAACGTATACTGTTACTCGTTTAAATGAAAACTATTCCGACGCGCCGGAGCGAATGTGGCTGTGTGGGGTTACGAAGTTTGTATTTAACAGCGATTATCCGGAATATTTGAGTGTTAAGTATAATACTAGTCTATAGGTAAGAGAAGGGAAACAATCACTTCGTTATCAATCTTTCAGATCAATCGCCTTGCGATCCAATCTGCGATGAAAAGAATAACGCAGTTCCAACAACGCAGTTCAAAAGTACCCCGGATAGAAGTGGAAAGCCTTTGAGCGAAGCGAGAAGCTTGGAACGGATAGCCGGAAATAGGTTCGAAAAAAAAGCCCCGAATAAATCGAGGCTTTTCAAGCGGAGAGTTAGGGATTCGAACCCCAGGACCTGTTACAGTCAACAGTTTTCAAGACTGCCGCAATCGACCACTCTGCCAACTCTCCGCGGCAAAGATAATATCTTTTTCGAATCACAAAAGAGTTTTCTTAAATTCGTTGCAATGAATTTCGCATCTTACTCAAAATCAATAG
>JBILOU010000048.1:0-17121 GCA_044374295.1 Flavobacteriales bacterium
TTCCTATAAAACAAAGACCGGAGAAGAACGTACCGTTCTAGAGGTGTTAGCCGACGATGTTCAGCTTTTAAGCAACTCGAAGAAGGAAGAATCTGTTCCTACTAACATCGAGATGGTAGAAGAAACTGAATTCTAATCTTCCCGTTTTTTTTCTTTCGTTACCTTTACCGACATATTGGTAACGTAAAGAATGGAATTCGATAGTGTGATCTTGTTAAACAGCGCGGGCCCTTTGTTGCTCGTGCTGTTGCTTTTGTCTTGTAGCGCAATTATGTCGAGCTCTGAAGTGGCTATATTTTCACTTTCTCCGGCTCAACGCAAAGACCTCGAAAACGCAACCGATTCACAATCGAAAAATGTGATTCGTTTGCTCGAACAGCCAACGCCAGAGATTGCTACAAAACGACTTTTAGCTTCTGTTCTCATTGGCAACAACATGGTGAACATTGCGGTAGTCTTGGTGTCTACGATTTTGTTCGACATGTGGTTTTCAAATTCAACATTGGAACATTGGATCATTGACTTGATAAACGTCGTTGGTGTTACCACCATCATTGTCTTATTTGGTGAAGTAATTCCGAAGGTATACGCCACAGCAAACAACATTAAGTTGGCGAAGCGTTTCGCATTTTTATTCATCATTCTCGACAAAGTTTTTTCTCCAGTTATCTGGATACTTACTACTGCTGGAAAGTGGTTCGAAGGCGATCAAAATCATCAAGGTGGAAACATCTCCGTTGATGAACTTGGACACGCGCTAGAGCTCACCTCAGATGACAATCGTTCCGAAGAAGAACATCGAATTCTTGAAGGTATTGTCACCTTCGGAGATAACGAAGTTGTGCAAATCATGACGCCACGTGTTGACATCGTTTGTCTGTTCACGGGAGAGTCTTTCAAGAGTATTATTCAACGCGTTGAATCTTCAGGATATTCTCGTTTTATTGTGGCGAAAGACAAGCTCGATTCAGTAACTGGAGTCTTGTATGCGAAGGATCTTCTTCCTTATTTAGATTTGGAAGAATTCAATTGGGAAAGCCTTCAACGCAAACCTTTTTTCGTCCCAGAGAGTAAGCAGGTAGATGATTTATTGACCGAGTTCCAACGCGATAAAATGCACATGGCCATTGTGGTTGATGAATACGGAGGGACTTCAGGCATTGTGACTCTTCAAGATATTCTTCAAGAAATTGTGGGTGAAGTGAAAGATGAGTTCGATGACCAAAGTGAAATTTTATGGTCGAAGCTCGACGAGAAAAATATACTTTTTGTGGCGAAGATTCCGTTGATCGATATGTATCGTGTGTACGACATGGATGGCGATGATTTTGAGGCATCTCGCGGAGACAGCACTACGTTAGGCGGATTTATTGTTGAGCAGATGGGACGCATTCCGAAACGCGGAGAGACCTGGCAGTTTGGAAGTTTTGAATTCACCATTGAATCTGCCGACAACAGAAAGATTAGCAGAGTTAAAGCAAAGCGCTATGTTTAAGAAATACAGACGTTGGATTCTTCTTGTTGCAGCTGTTTTGTTAGCTTCATTTGGAACGTATTATTTTTTCTTTGCTGAAGAGACCGCTGTTCCAAGAAAGAAGTCTTATTTCCGAATTGA
This sequence comes from Flavobacteriales bacterium, assembly GCA_044374295.1. GTDB lineage: Bacteria > Bacteroidota > Bacteroidia > Flavobacteriales_D > Sanyastnellaceae > CAIZGX01. The sequence goes on from JBILOU010000048.1 coordinate 1,616, forward strand.
TCTTCCACAAAAAAAATATACCGCATACGAAAGTCAGTGTCCGGTTACGTTTGAAGTACCCAACTACGCGAAGATCGAGAATGTTCCGGGGGAAGAAGGAAACACGGGGTGTTGGTTCAACCTCATGGTTCCGCGCCTGCGCGCAACTGTTTATTGCTCTTATTTTCCGGTGAACAACGATTTGGAAAAGCACATTTCGAAAGCTTATGATTTCACGCTTATGCATGAAGTGAAAGCCACTGCCATTCGTAGAACGCAGGTACGAATGGATTCAACGAAGATGTATGGAATTATCTACGATTTAGATGGAGACGCGGCTTCGCAACTCCAATTTTTCGTTACCGACAGTGTGAATCATTTTATGCGCGGAGTGTTGTATTTCCGCAACAAACCGAATGCCGATTCACTAGCACCCTGCTTGAATTTCATGCGTGAAGATGTGGTGCACATGATCGAAACCATGCGTTGGAAGTAATTACTTCATCCAACGAATAACCAATACGGTTAGCGCCACAACAAATACCAAAATTGAAATTTTATTAATCCCGTGCATCATGCGTAGGTTAATGTCGCCTTGCTCTTTTTTAAAGAGATTCAAGGGGTTCAGGTAGTGAAGAATTTTTTTAAGTATCATTATTTTACAATTGCGATCATGCTAATTTCAACTTTGGCGCTTTTCGGAAGCTGCGCAACTTCTACTGTTTCTCTGGCTGGAAATGGAGCCACCATATACTTCGCATACACTGCATTCACTTGAGCGAAGTCTGACATGCTTTGCAAGAAGATGCTCGTCTTCACTACGCGGCTGAAATCCGCGCCCGAAGCCTCGAGTAGCGCTTCCAAATTTTTCATTACAAGTTCCGATTCCGCCTCAATGTCTGCAGGTGTGTACTCACCCGAATTCGGATCAATAGCAATTTGTCCGCTGGTGTATACCATGCCTTTGGCTACAATGGCTTGACTGTATGGACCAATAGGTGCAGGTACTTTTTTTGATTCAATTGCGGTTTTCATTCGTAATGTTGCGTTGTTTTTTCAAACTTCGACATAAAAGGTGGAACAACCAAACAAGAACATATTATTCATAGACAACTTCGATTCGTTTACGTTCAACTTGGTGCATTATTGTGAAGCTTTAGGCGCACAAGTGCACGTGTTTCGCAACAACGAGATTCCATGGAACGAAGTTTTGAATTACGATGCGGTTGTGCTTTCTCCAGGCCCTGGATTGCCTGAAGAATCGGGCGATTTAATGAAGTTCATTGCTGAGTTTTGGACTCGAATTCCCATGCTGGGAATTTGTTTAGGATGTCAAGCAATGGCTCTTCACGATGGCGGCAGACTGAAGAATTTAGATCAAGTCTTACACGGAACTTCAACTTCAGTAAATCAAATTCAACCTTCTGTTTTTTTTGAAGGATTACCGCAAGAATTTGAGGTGGGACATTACCACAGTTGGATTGTAGACAATGAATTCCTTCCTCCTTCGTTCGAAGTAACGGCGAGGAATACCAACGGTTGGGTTATGGGTATTCAGCACAAAGCATTACCTTTAATGGCTGTTCAGTTCCACCCTGAATCGGTGTTAACGAAAGAGGGAATGCAGATGATGCAAAACTGGATTAATTCAATTTAGAATATGGAATTTTTGAAAAAAAGTGTTTTGATTTTTTGTTTGAATGTCCTGGCAATAGCGGCATTCAGCCAATCGTATCAGATTGCTGTTTTGAAATACAAAGGTGGCGGAGATTACTATGCGAACCCCACGAGTCTGCCGAATTTGGTGTCGTTTGTGAATCGCGAATTGAAGATGAATATCGCGAAAGAAACGCCATACGTGGAAGTGGGTAGTACAGAGTTGTTCAACTATCCGTTCGTGCACATGACCGGTCACGGCAATGTTGTTTTTTCAGCAGCAGATGCTGAGAATTTGAGAGTATATTTAATGAGTGGAGGCTTCTTACACATTTCAGATAACTACGGATTAGACAAGTTCATTCGCAAGGAAATGAAGAAGGTTTTTCCAGATGCCGATTTCGTTGAGATACCGTTTGGACATCCGGTCTACCATCAGAAATATGAATTCAATTCTGGCTTACCGAAGATTCATGAGCATGATAACAAGGCACCACAGGGATTGGGAATTTTTGTAGAAAACCGCTTGGTCGTGTTCTACGATTTCGAGTGTGATTTAGGCGACGGATGGGAAGATTCGAATGTGCACAAGGACTCGGAAGCTGCGCGCACCAAGGCTTTTCAAATGGGAGCGAATCTCTTGCAATATGCATTCACCGGAGGTAAATGAGGAATTGCGCGAAGCGCTGGAGCGGTCTGTAGACAAATACAACCGCAGTTCTTTCATTGAGGAAGACCCGATTAGCATTCCGCATTCATTTACGAAAAAGGAAGACATTGAGATTGCTGCTTTTCTAGCAGCCACCATCAGTTGGGGCAATCGCAAATCTATTTTGGTTAGCGCGAAAAGGCTTATGGAATACATGGATCATTCACCCTATGACTTTGTTTTGAATTCGCAGCCGGAAGATTTCAAAAGTTGGAAGCCCTCTATTCATCGAACCTTCATGAAGGAAGATGTAGCGTTTTTTATTCAGGCACTGCGAAGAATGTATGTTGAAGAAGGAGGAATGGAAGGTGTTTTTACGCAAGGATTTTCATTGGGTAATTCGAAGGAAGGCATTGAGTTTTTCAGGAATAAATTTATAGGGAATGAAGCGCATCGTGCTTTGAAGCACGTTGCCAGTCCGGAACGCAACAGTACCGCAAAGCGCATAAACATGTTCTTGCGTTGGATGGTTCGTAACGATAAGCGGGGCGTCGATTTTGGAATGTGGAAAGGAATCTCTCCTTCGCAATTGTCTATTCCTTTAGATGTCCATTCGGGAAGAACCGCTCGTATGTTCGGCCTTTTATCTCGCACGCAATCGGATTGGAAGGCAGTTGAGGAATTGGATCGCAATCTTCGGATGTATGATTCTGCTGATCCGGTGAAATATGATTTCGCGTTGTTCGGTTTGTCGCAAGCCGGATTTGAAAAATGAAAAAGGGCCAGATGGCCCTTCCTCTTATTAGAAAAAACTGCAGAGATTACGAAAGCATTTGTTGACGTAGTAAAAATTCGAATTGCGCGTTTTGTTTTTCAAGTCGCTTGATTGAATTTTCTTTTTCTGCCATTTCTTGATAGTTCTTGAAAGCCTCTTGCAGTGTGTCGTTCATCTCTTCCTTCTTGAAAGGTTTAGTAGACACACGGAATACACGTGCTTGATTAATAGCGCTAAGCATAGCTTCAGCGGTAATGTTTCCGGAAGTAAGTATACGTTGAGCTTTCGGGAATTCTTGCGCCATGCGTTGTAGGAAGTGTACTCCAGACATGCTTGGCATTTCAAGATTTGATATTACCACATGAATGTTTTCAGACTTCATAATGTTGTATGCATCGAAAGGATCGGTTGCAGTGAAGACATTGTAATCGTTACCGAAAAGTGATTTGAAGGTGTGAAGCACCATCGCGTCGTCGTCTAGGCAAAGCACATTAATCATTGTGTTGGGTGTATTGTTGGGAGAGATTGAATGATTCATTTTCATTGAGTTTGGTCTCTGTTTAACGCGACTCATTCTTTTTAGGTTTCGTTTTTCCTGATTTTTTTTCGGAAGTGTAGGAATCATGGGTGATTCGGGGCTTTTTATTTTGCAGTTCTGCAATGGCTTTGAGGAGTGATTGTGTGGTTTGAATGGATTCATCGAGTCGGGATTGAAGAATGGCATTTTCTTCCATCATGCGTTTGGTAATGGCATTTGTTTCTTCAATGACTTCGGCTTTTATCTTTTCAACGTCGACATGCGCGTATGCTTCTGATACCATAAGAAGCGAAGGAGTCACTCGATAGAGTGACGCGAGTTTTTTGAAGTCTTCGATTTTAACGTGGCGTTGTCCGTTTTCGAGTCGGCTGTATTCCGACTGAGAGATTCCGAGTTGATCGGCGATGTATTCTTGTTTGAAAGAATACAGCATTCTAAGTTGTTTAAGCTTAGGGTAGTTTGTGTTTCTGAAAACAGTTTTCATAGGAGATTTGGTTTTAGTTTACCCAAAACTCATATTTCAAATTCCCGTAAAAATTGTTTTTCGAAATTTTCGAAAAGATTATTCCCCCACCCTTGAGTAGATCAACGCCTTAATTTTATCTGGTATTGGCAGTAAACCTAGCTTTTGGGCTTGGTGGATGGCTTGATTATCGTTTTCAATAATCTTGTTAGAATTTGAAGAATCCCATTTTTGAACTAAATCGGTAAGTTTGGGACGGATTGTTTTTGCCATATAATCTCCGATTTGATATTCGTCGAAAGAGGCCTCTATACCAGCGTGCTCGAAAATGTTTCTATTAAGTTCGTTTGATATTCCTTTATTTCTATCTTGGAGAATTCTCTCTTCCAACATTAGCAGATACTTTATTGGAAAATTCAATAAAGAGGCGTTAAATAAATAATTAAGACCATTCATGAATGTACTTTGTTGAAAGTCTGAAACGAATTGCGGCTTAACGAACAGGTCTTCGCTTGTTGGAAATATCGACCACCTATCGAAGTGATATCTTGGAATGAATTCATTATTCCCAACACTTTCATTACTTAGAAAGCACTTTTTTTCAAGTGTAACGAATTTAAGTTCGGATATTTCTGGAATTTCAGATGAAGAAACGTTAACTCTAAATTTGATTATGAAATGGTCTTTATTTGATTGGAATGTAAATCCAGGTAATGAAAAAAGCAAAAAAGCAACTCCTGCCCATCTAATAAAATGAGGAAGATCCTCTTCGTGAACATGGAACGGATGCCCAGTTATTCCCAGTAAATTATAAAGTTCAAAATTTTCGGGTTTAATTCCTAGTTTTTCACTCAATGTTTCATCTTTCACGCAGTAGTTCGAATTCAACAAATCAAATACGGTGTAAAATTCGTTACTAGAAAATCCAGTTTCTTTGATTCTCGGAATAATACTTTCTAGAGTTTCTCCGGGCACATATTCCCCGGCTGCGCCAATCATCATTTGCATAGCAAGAGAAACACTCTTATTTGCCATATCATCGGTGATTACCCTTGCGTTGGATTGAAAGAAGTCAAGTTTAGTCTTGAATTCATTTAATTTAAAACTATCCTTTTTTGAATTCTCATCGATGAAGCAATTGATAATTTCTTTCCATGTCGGAAATGAAATAGTAGAATTTGAATTTTTGTTCGGTTTAGGCATTAGAATAAACTTTCGGTTGTTTACAACAAGCGTTAAATCTAAGTTATCGTCTGCAATAATTTCAGTTTCTTGCATTAATAATTTTTACATTGGAACATAAGGTCTTTTCGATTCAATATCAATCAAATGAAATTCAGTTGATTAAGAGCGACTTCTCGGATTTGCGGGAATTTGATTTGTTACAAAGTCAACTTGAAGAGCTCTTTTGTATTAGAAGTTTAAAAAAAACAGATGGAGTCCAAGAGGCAAAGGACTTTGTTTTAAAAAATATAGATTACGGAAGTTGGGTCTATTTTCCTTGGAGTAACATCGCTCTGAAAATTTTAGAAAAATCTGAATTTGTAGAGCTGAGAACTTCTCGAAACAGAAATAAAATTTCGAAAATTGAACAAGAAAGACTGTCAGATAAAACTATTGGAATAGTGGGTATGTCTGTTGGATTTTCAGTGTTTCTATCCATGGTAATGGAGCGAACTGCTGAGAATTTTAAAATTGCAGATTTTGATGTGTTATCGATGTCTAATTTGAATAGGCTTCCTTTCAGATTATGTGATATTGGACAACGAAAAGTTGAAATAGCAAAGAGATGGGCACTTGAGATAGATCCGTATTTGAAAATTCAAATTTTTTCTGAGGGTGTCCAAGATTCGAACATTAAAGATTTTTTTATTGGTAATCGTAGATTAGATTTGGTTGTAGACGAATGTGATAGTGGTTCGGTAAAATTGCTACTGCGTTTATTCGCAAGAAAATATAGAACTCCTCTTCTAATGGAAACGAGTGATCGCGGACTTTTAGATGTCGAGAATTATCAGAATATTAATGAGCCATTATTTCATGGAAAGATTTCTGATTTTGAAGTAGAAGAGTTGCTCAATAAAAGCTCAAATGAAGTATTAATGCGATTTATTGATATGTCTGCTGCTTCTAAGCGTGGCATAGACTCGATGTTACAGATTGGAAAAACACTAGATACTTGGCCGCAATTGGCAAGCGATGTTTTGCACGGTGGCGCTTCTGTTACAATAGCTGCTCGGAATATTTTACTGGGAAATACAATTTCATCTGGGAGATATTTTATGGATCTTCAACAGAAATTGGGAGTTCATGAGTTATAACATCAATTCACCGGAGAAGCATTTGTCTGAAATTTCGATTAGAAGTTTCAGGGCAGTTGATGATTTGGATAGTTGTATGAGATTTAGAGAGGGCCATTTAGGGGTTTTAGAGGCTTTTGGGTTTAAGTTGACAAGTTCAACCGAGGATTGGATGTTTGATCCAGGTACACATGTTGTAATTATTGAATCTACAGATCGCAAAATCACCTATGGAGGATCAAGATTGCAGTTGTTGGGTTCAAAATTAGAATTACCAATACAAAGTGCTATAAGAGAAGACGTTTCAAATCTTGATGAATATTTGGATGGCAGAAAGGGTCCTGTCGCAGAGTTATGTGGATTATGGAATTCGGTTGCCGTTGCAGGTTTGGGAATAGGTAGTGTATACAGTATCAGAAGCGCAATTGCCTTAGGGGGTCTCTTGGGCTACAATGAGATGATTGCTTTGTGTTCAACTTTTACGTATCGGATTTCTCATAAATATGGATTTAGGTTGGTAGAATCTTTGGGTGAAGGAGGAAAGGTTTTTTATGCTGGCGCGAATCAATATGCTCATATTACTCATCAGCCACATATTCTGAGCCTTCCTGACTCGGATGAAATTGAAAGATTTAAAATCAACGAAATAAGGTTAAATCCGATAATGAGAATTGATGAAATTATCGGTGATGGTTTGACATCTATATATTATCAGATTGAGACATGAGAAAATTTCTTTTACTAATAACTCTAGCAATATTCTCGGAACATTGTTTTTCTCAAATTGGGTATGCCGAGTTTTCAAATGATTCAGAATTTTCTGATTGGAAAAATGGCGTTTATGAGAATGTTTCTGGCTCAATTATAAATTTAGGCCTCAAGCGTGGTACATATGTCATTCATTGGAAATTTCAAGTAGATAGCACTTTCTGGTCAAGCCCTAAGGTTTTACATATTGCCAATCCAATTATCGATAATGTTGAAGTATATCAGATTACGAGAGATTCAGTATTTCATCGAAGTTCCGGTGAGAAGATATCTCTAGGATCACGGGAGTTTAACATAACGGGTAATGCCGTGTCAATTCAAAAATCAGCGGATAATACAGTTGAGTATTACTTGAAAGTAAGTAGTTCGGATCAGTTGCTCATTCCATTGAGTATCGAAGAAACGGGAAGTTTATTAAATGATTATGAGAATATTGATTTGATTTTTGCCATTTATTTTGGATTTATTCTTTCAATGTTTATCTACAATTTTTTTGTGTTTTTCTCAGTGCGAGATTATGTATATCTTCTATACATCTTTTACATTTTTACTGTTGGTTACACTCAATTGGTATTATTTGGTTTTTCTTCTAAATACATATTTAATTTTTCTGGTAGTTTGAATGTTGCATTAGGATCTATTGTACCAGGTTTAAGTGGACTTGCAACGATTTTCTTCGCTCAAAATTTTATCAGAACAGCTCAATTCTCCCCTAGGATAAATACAGCTCTTAACTTTTTTAAAGTACTTTATTTTGCGGCCATAGGATTAGCGATTTTCGGGTTTCATAATACCACTCAAATCATTCTAAATGTTGGTGCTTCGTCTGCATTAATTTTGATTTTCGCTTCTCTCAGTGCAATAAAACAGGGTTATAGACCCGCCAAATATTTCATAGTTGCTTGGGCTATTTTTATTATTGGTTTAACGTTATACGCTTTAAGAAACTTCGGCATCCTCCCGTTCAACGCATTCACAAACTTCGCATTGCCTGTGGGGTCGGTGGTGGAAATTTTGTTGCTGTCGTTTGCGCTAGCAGATCGCATTAACGTGCTGAAACAAGAAAAAGAACTTTCTCAACAACAAGCATTCGCAGCAATGAAGGAAAACGAACGGTTGGTGAAAGAACAGAATATTCAACTCGAGAAAAAAGTGCACGAACGTACCGCCGATCTCGAAAACAGAAATACCGAATTGCATACCGCAATGAACGACCTCCGCATGACACAACAACAACTCGTTGAGTCTGAAAAATTAGCGTCGATCGGACAAATGACCGCGGGTATTGCTCACGAGATAAACAACCCAATCAACTTCGTTCAATCCAATGTGGGTCCGCTTAAACGCGATATTGATGAAATACTTGAATTGCTTTCTCAGCTTGCGCATATCGACGAAAACAAAGACCTTCTCGAACAAGTAAATCACTTGAAAAGTCAGTACATTAAACTCGATGTCGATTACTTGAAAAAGGAAATTGAACAACTGCTTAACGGAATTGAAGATGGATCTAAGCGCACCGCCGAAATCGTAAAAGGTCTACGCGTGTTCTCTCGAATGGATAGAAACGAATTGGTCTCAGCCGATATGAACGAATGCCTTCATTCAACACTCGTTGTGATGAAAAATATGACCAAGGCAGAGGTAACACTCAATGTTCAGTTGGGAGAAAACATACCGAAAATAAAATGCTATCCAGGTAAGCTTTCACAAGTGTTTATGAACTTGGTGACAAACGCCGTTCAAGCAACTCGTCTTCCAGGAAGACAACCAATTGATCGCGTAATAAACGTTCGTTCATTCTTGAATGAAAATAAAATTTGCGTTGAAATTCAAGACAACGGAAACGGCATTCCAATGGAAATTCAAGAGAAAATATTTGAACCATTCTTCACCACGAAAGATGTCGGAGAGGGCACAGGACTGGGCCTAAGCATAGTACAAGGAATTGTTGGTGAACACAACGGTCAGCTTTCGTTCACAAGTAATACAAATGAAGGCACTACTTTTCTTATAACTTTACCTACCGATTCTAAGAACCCATGACCGATATGATTAAAGTACTTTACCTCGACGACGAAGAAAATAACCTCATTGCTTTTAAAGCACTTTTCAGAAGAGAGTTCGATGTATTTACTACAACTTCTCCGCAAGAGGCCGTTGCATATCTGAATGCGAACGAAGTTCCCATTATTCTTTCCGATCAGAAAATGCCTGAGCTAAGCGGTGTAGAGTTTTTTGAACTTACGCTAAACGATTTTCCAAACGCTGTCCGCATCCTAGTTACAGGATACGCAGATATTGAAGCGGTAATCGATGCAATCAACCGCGGTCAGGTTTATCGCTACGTTGCAAAACCTTGGAATGAAAATGATCTTCGCGTTTGTTTGTTAAACGCCGCAGAGCGTTACGAAATGAATATCAACTCTGGCGATTCAGATGCTAGAACAACGAAATGGAAGCAAGCGAAAGCGCGCATTCAAGACGCAATTCACAAAGTGAAAACTGTAGTTTCTTCATGGAAAGGATCGAACCAGCCGGTGCCTGCCGATTCACTGAATGAAGTAGTAAACGAATTGAATGCTTTGGAAGAAAGTGTAAACGAAGTCTTCGAAGAAGCTCGTTAGTCTAAAGCTTTATCCTCTTCCGATTCTCCTGTTAAACTGTCCTCTGGAAGTGTAGGGTCTATGCTCTGCATTCTCCAAGCCTCGTAAGAAAGATCATCTTCTTCGTCTATAACCTGAATGAATGGTTCAGCGAACGCTTTGGTGCTTAAATGATGCTCTAACGATAACAACATCGCCGGAAGCACAATCAAATTCGTTAACATTGCCGTGAACAAGGTCAGCGCTGTGAGTATACCCAATGCTCGCGTTCCATCAAATTCAGAGAAGACAAAGATTCCAAATCCGAAGAACAATACAATTGAAGTAAAGAGAATACTTGCTCCCGTGTCTTTCACCGCAGAGAGCACCGACAATTTAATGTTCCAATTATGCTCACGCAATTCCTGGCGATACTTCGCCAAGAAGTGAATGGTATTGTCTACTGTAATTCCAAATGCAATGCTGAACACCAAGATGGTTGAAGGCTTCAATGGAATGTCGAAAAATCCCATGCATCCGGCAGTGATAAACTGAGGAATCAAATTCGGTACAAGCGAAATGAGCAACATGCGTAAACTGCGGAACATTACCCACATGAGCAAGCAAATCACCCCAACAGCGAAGAGCAAACTCGAGAACAAATTGTTCACCAAGTAAGTAGTTCCTTTCAAGAAAACAATGCTAGTACCCGTCATAGTCACCTTGTACAAACTGTCTGGGAAAAGTTTGGTCACTTCCGGACGAAGCGTGTTCAACAACGAGTCCATGGCAAGCGTTCCAATATCGGCAACCTGAGCGGTAATCCGCGTTTTCTTCAACGAATCGTCTAAGAAGGTGTTCGAATATCTTGAAGCATTTGAGTTTTCAGCAGCACTATCTGATTGCTCGAAATAAGGTCCGATGAATTGCTGCTCGCCACGACTAATTAAATCGTAATATTCCGGATCGCCATCGTAATAGGCTTGCTTAGCGAACTTAATGGCATCTGCAATAGACAATGATCTCGAGATTTTTGTTGAAACTCCTGGCAAGGTGTCCATTACATCTTGCAAAGAATCGATACGCGCAATCGTCTTTGGATTAGTAATCTTTCCTCGCTTTGCTTCAACCATTATTTCGAAAGGCATAACACCATCGAAGTGCTTTTCAAACCAATGCAAATCGGTAATCACACGGTCGTCATCCGGAAGGTCATCAACGATATTACCTGTCGTTTTAACCAAGGTCATTCCGTAAAAACTCAAAGCGGTAACGACAACCGTAACGAAATAAATGATTCCTCTGTTCTTGGTAATCATCCTCACCAAATTCTCAAGCGTGTGATATAACCAACGCATGTCGAGGTGTTTCAGATGACGCGCTTTCGGTGCAGCAGTGTATGAGAATAAAATTGGGAATGCGATCAATGAAATGAAGAACATGAGCATACTGTTCAAGGCAGAGATAACTCCGAATTGCTTGAGCAAATCACTTTCAACAAAAATGAATGTAGCGAAACCAACAGCTGTTGTGGCGTTAATCATGAACGCAGCTTCTCCAACCTTTTGAATCACACGAGTCATGGCGCGCATCTTACTTCCATGGCGAATAAATTCCTGGTGGTATTTAGTAAGGAGGTAAATACAGTTGGGAACACCAATAACAATCATTAATGGTGGAATAAGTCCCATAAGCATGGTAATCGGGTAGTCGAACAGCGCAATGGTACCCATTGACACGACTACACCAATTCCAATAATAACCATACACACGAGCACTGCCCGCACACTTCGAAAGAAGATGAATAACAACACGGCACTTACCAAGAGAGAAAGCAAAGTGAAGAATTTCAATTCGGCTTTAACCTTGGCGGTCATTTGCGTTCGAATAAACGGAAGCCCCGAAATGTAGGTCTTTACGTACGTGTCTTTTGAAAACTGATTCACCTTTTCAACAATCTGATCCACGGCATTTCCTCTGAATTCAGAATTGAAAAGCTTCCCATTGACAAAAATCATCATTAGGGTCGCGTCTGACTTCGATTTGTACAACAATCCGTCGTAAAAGGGAAGTGATAAAATCTTTTGTTTGACAGAATCGAGTTGGGCCTGCGACTCTAAATTTCCATCTGAAATATGTCGAAAACGAAAGCGCTCTTCTGTAGTATCGGCGTACATTTCATAGCAATGTGCTATAGAAAAAACAGAGTCAACCACGTTGCGCTGAACAGTAGTTTTCACACCGTCAATAAGGGTGTCAACGGGAACTGTAATTTTCTTTAAGCTGTTTCCAAGTTCTTTTAATGCTATGAAGTTTTGAAGTTCCCAAATTTCCGGGTCGTTCAATCCAACAACCATAACATTTCCATCTTCAGAAAACTGCTTTGTAAAAGCTTGGTATTCAACGTAAGTAGGATCGTCTTGGGGCAATACACCCGAAAACTTGTAGCTCATGCGGACATTTCGGGCTTCCCATCCCATGAAAGCCGTGATTGCCAGTGTAATAACTCCGAGTAGAATACGGTTACGAAGAATAAAAGCAGCAATTTTTGCCCACATAGCTATTTGAATAGAGTGCAAAGAAACACTAAATCTATTTTCGAATGAAATTTTAAGCATCCTTTGTCAACCTATGCTTAAGAGTAGTATCTTCGCCCCCATAAAATCGAAAATCATGTCACAACAACATCAAGCGCAAATTGACGCCTTTATGTCGAAAGTTCGGGCAATGAACCCGAACGAGCCTGAGTTCCTTCAAGCAGTTCACGAGGTGGCGGAAGCCATTATTCCTTTTATGGAAAACCATCCTAAGTACAAGGATGCCAAAATCTTAGAACGCATTGTTGAACCAGAACGTACGTTAATCTTCCGTGTTCCATGGGTAGATGATAAAGGTGAGATTCAAGTTAACCGCGGATACCGCGTAGAATTCAACAGTGCAATTGGTCCTTACAAAGGCGGATTGCGTTTTCACCCTACGGTGAATTTGTCTGTTTTGAAATTCTTAGGTTTCGAACAAATATTCAAAAACTCCTTGACTACCCTTCCAATGGGTGGTGGTAAAGGTGGATCTGACTTCGATCCAAAAGGAAAGAGCGATCGTGAGGTTATGGCATTTTGTCAAAGCTTCATGAGCGAATTGTCTCGCCACATTGGTGCTGACACTGACGTTCCTGCTGGAGATATCGGAGTTGGTGGACGTGAGATCGGATTTATGTTCGGTCAATACAAGCGTCTTCGTAACGAATTCACTGGTGTATTAACTGGAAAAGGTCGCAACTGGGGTGGATCATTGATTCGTCCAGAAGCTACAGGTTACGGTACTGTATACTTCGCTCAAGAAATGTTGGCGGTGAAAGGATTGAACTTCTCTGGTAAAACAGTTGTTGTTTCTGGCTCTGGAAACGTTGCTCAATACGCTATCGAAAAAGCAACTGAATTGGGTGCTAAAGTGGTTACCGCATCAGATTCTTCAGGATATATCTACGATGCAAACGGTATCGATGCAGAGAAACTTGCTTTCTTAATGGAATTGAAAAACGTAAAGCGCGGACGTATTCAAGAGTACGCAACTAAATACGGATGTGAGTTCGTAGCTGGAAAAACACCATGGGGTGTGAAATGCGACATTGCTCTTCCTTGCGCCACGCAAAACGAATTGAACGGTGACGATGCGAAAGCATTGGTAGCAAACGGTTGTATTGCAGTAGCTGAAGGTGCTAACATGCCTTCTACTCCTGAAGCAATAGCTGTATTCGACGAAAACAAATTAATGTTCTCTCCAGGAAAGGCCTCTAACGCTGGTGGTGTAGCTACATCTGGTTTGGAAATGTCTCAGAACAGTCTTCGTTTAAGCTGGACTCGTGAAGAAGTTGATCAACGTCTTCACAACATCATGAAAAGTATTCATGGTGCATGTGTTCAATACGGATCGGAAGGAGATTATGTTAACTACGTGAAAGGTGCAAACATCGCAGGTTTCGTTAAAGTTGCCGATGCTATGTTAGACCAAGGGGTAGTTTAATTTATTATTAAATATTGTCTTGAAAGGGCGGTTTTCGAACCGCCCTTTTCGTTGGCAATAATTTCAGATATACCTTCGTTACGGCTTTAATAGGAAATTGAATGGGTAGATATATTCTCGTTTTTATATTCTTTCTTGCGTCGGATTTGTTTGCTCAGTCCAAGGTGGGATTTTCAGGTATCTATAATTTTCAAACGCAAAGCTTAGGCATAGGTGCTCGAGCAATTTTCAGAGAAAAAAAGCAGATTCAAATCAGTCCGCAGTTTTCGTATTTCCTTCCAGCCAATAAAATTCATGAGTGGACATTGGGCGCATCGGCGCAATACAAGTTCTTGAAAGGAAAAAAAATTCAATCCTACACCTTGGTTCATCTTGGATACAACAGATGGGTTAACTACGAGTCTTCTTTCATGAAAGATGCAATGCCGAATAACTGGAACGCGGAGTTAGGTTTGGGTGTGGTATTCGGAAAGAAAATAAAGCCATTCGTTGAATGGAGATACAATACGCGGCACCAAGAAGGCATGCTGCATGTGGGATTGTTGTTCAACAAAAATTCATTCAAAGGAAAAAAAGAAAAATGCGCAGCTTATGATTAAGAGAAACGCTCCTTTTTTTATCGAAGCATCAACATTGTTGATCCTTGTAACTACTCTAATATTTTCATCTTGCTCGAGAGATCGCATTGAACGCGATCTGAACACCTACGAATCTCCGAATGCTTATTTAGATTCGAAAAAGCAAGACGAACAGGTCTTTGTCATTGACTCAGCCGGAGAAGGGCCAATCATTGGCAATCAGGGAACCGCTATTTGGGGAAGCATCGATTGCCTTCAACTTCCAGGCGGGGGTGCAGTGACCTATCCATTTTTAGTGAAATTGGTCGAATTGTATGCCCCGAAGGATATGATTTACTACCGTATGCCTACGGTTTCAGCGGGAATGCCTTTAGAAACCGCCGGTGAAATAAGATTGAGAGCGGAAAAAGATGGGCAAGAGTTATCCTTATCTCAGCCATGCGCATTCAAAGTGAGTATGCCGAATGCAGCACCTCAATTGAATTACATGAATGTGTACTACGGAAATGAAAACGGAGATGTTGTAGACTGGACGACTGATTTAGGAGTTTGGGGAATAACGCAAACGCAGAATCCTGTATTCGACACAGATACCATTGGTTATACCGCGTTTATTGAGAAATTGGGTTGGATCAACGCAGACCGCAGTGTTTCGACTAGCGGGACATACAACATAACTTTTGATTCAGAGGAAGACGATTTAACGAATGTGATATTCTTCGCATACCTGCCTGACACCAAAACAGTTTTGCAATCGAATGAAGGAGTTATCTCCGGAATACCCGCAGGTGCATTTGCGAAGATTGTCGCAATTGCCGTAAACGCAAATGGAAATCTATTCCACTTCAATCAAGAATTAACGGTGAACGGCAATTCAACCGTCATGGTCATTATGACTGAAATTTCAGATCCCGATTTAACGAATCTGCTCGACAGTTTATAATAAAAGAGTAGCGGCTTTTTACCCCTATTTTTCGTACATTTGTCCGAATTTTATTCGAAAATTCAAACATATGTCCGCAAACAATTCGAAAATTGTAGGAGAGGGTCTTACATACGACGATGTTCTTCTCGTTCCAGCCTATTCAGAGGTGCTTCCACGTGAAGTGAACATTTCATCGCAATTCACAAAAAACATTACGCTTCACACACCCGTTGTGTCTGCTGCTATGGATACCGTGTCTGAAAGCTC
>JBILOU010000043.1:0-18644 GCA_044374295.1 Flavobacteriales bacterium
CTCCTGGTAGTTGGTAATGAGGCTTCGCCGAAGGGAGATCGCCAAAGACAAATTCTGTAGTCGGAGGTTAAAAACACAGGATAAGCAAGATTTTGGATGTTATTAACCTGCGTCTTGTCGAAAACCATTAAATAACTAAGCATGTAGAAACCCTTTTGATTCCTTGTTTGGACGCGGGTTCGAACCCCGCCGGGTCCACGAAAAAAGCCTCGAGAGATCGAGGCTTTTTCTTATTACTTATTTCGCGAATTCGACCTTCTTGAGTTTGTTCCAACTGCCTCTGGTGAAGTCTGGAATTTCGACTGGAGCGGAATTGTTGTTCAATGAAATTTCAGTGAGTGGACCTAAGCACGACCATTCTGCTAAATCGTAAACATCCATGTCTAAAGGCAATCCATTGTGAAGGCAATAGATCAATCGGTAATCCATGATGTAGTCCATTCCGCCATGTCCGCCAACTTCTTTTGCTTTTTCTTCAATATCAATGACAATCGGATGCTTGTACTTCAACATGATTGAATCTCTCATTCCATCTGACACATAATCGTGTGCCGTGAATTTCAAGTGACTTGGATTTAATTCATCGCTCAAAAGTTTTGAATCGAGTGCATACCCTTCAACCGGATATTTATTCGCGAATCCTCTTGTTCCGGTGAGTTGGTACATGCGAGTGTATGGACGTGGCGTTGCAACGTTATGCTGTATCTCGATGGTCTTTCCCATCTCGGTGCGAATCATGGTTGTGGTGTGATCACCGTTCTTGAAGTCGATCAATTCTGTGTTTGTCGTTTGCTTAATGTGGGCCGGAATGTTCACCACTTTCGTGTCCATGGAAACGAGGTAATTCATTTTATCTCCACGATGAATATTAAGCGCGAAACAAGCGGGCCCCATTCCGTGTGTTGGATAAATATCTCCTCTGTGATGTTGGTTGTAATCCAATCGCCAGTTGTTCCAATAGTATTTCCAGAAAGGTTCAAGGTTGTGAATGTATGAACCTTCAGCGTGAAGAATTTCTCCGAACAACCCTTGCTGCGCCATGTTCAACGATGTTAATTCGAAGAAGTCGTAAACACAATTCTCGAGCATCATGCAATGTTTACGCGTTTGCTCAGAGGTGTTGATTAACTCCCAAATCTCATTCATGGTTAATGCTCCAGGAACTTCCACCACCACATGCTTTCCATCTTTCATGGCTTGAACACTCAACTTCGCATGGTTCAACCAATCGGTGCAGATGTAAATCAAATCTACATTCGGCAAAGCTGTTACTTTCTTCCAAGCATCTTCACCAACAAATTCTTGTGCGGCGGGAAAGCCTCGCTCTTTCAACGTCTCGTTGCAGGCCTTCGCATTTTTTTCAACCCTATCGCACAACGCTACGATTTCTACTCCGTCAATATAAGTCATGCGACTCACTGCCTCCGAGCCTCTCATTCCCAAACCAATAAAAGCAACACGCACTTTAGGAATAGCAGGACAAGCGAGACGAATGACATCTTGCTGTCCTTTCGGCCGTTTGGGGGTTTTTGTTTTTATTAATTGAGCAGACAACTGAAAGGACAAGAACAATCCTAACAATACAAAGGTGCATTTCTCTATTTGAAACTTCATTTTTATATTCTATTAATACTTCAACCCCAACGACTTCAAGGTTAATTTTTCTATGATTGAATCAGGAAGAAAGCGTTTGATAAATCGGAACACCCTTCCCTTTCGTTCAGAAACATAAATCCCTTTTGGATTATTTGTGTTAATGATCTCATTGATGGTTTGAACCAATTCTGCTGGACTCACTGCAGCATTCATTTTCTCGTTTCTTCTTCTGTAGACATGATCTGCACTTGCCTTATAGGCTGAGTCTTCTGGACAAATGTACTCAAGTTGAATGCCGCTTTTGATGTAAAAAGGTTCAACCATGGTTATGTGCACGCCAAAGGGTTTCATCTCTTTTCGTAGACAAAGCGACCAAGTAGACAATGCTATTTTGGATGATCCATAAGTAGACTGAAAAGGCATTGCGAAAGAGCCCGAAAGCGTTCCGACATTAATAATTTTCCCTGTTCCTCTTTCGCGCATTCGCTCTGCGAACTTCTTTGTTAAAAGTATTGTTCCAAAGAAATTCACTTCGAATATCTCACGAACCTTTTCGTTCGAAATATTCTCTGCCGGACCCATTTGACTTTGACCTGCGTTATTAATGACGACGTCAATCTCTGGAAGACTTTCAAAACATTTCGAAATAGATTCTTCACTATTCAAATTCAATTCGACGTAATGAACCCCTTCAATTTTATTTTGAATTTCCTCTATACTTCTTGAAGTACCGTGCACTTCAAAGCCTTTGCTATTCAAGTCTTCGGCTATAGCTCTGCCGATTCCCTTTGAAATACCGGTGATGAATATCCGCTGTTTCATTTCACAAATGAATTCAATAATTTTTCGTAAGCCAATACATACTTATCGTTGTCTTCTCTGGTTTGCGCGCAACTCACAAAATCGCGACCGTTGCGCGAGAGGACTCCGGCTGATGAAACAATAGCAGAATAGCTCGACAATATTTTTCTGCGTTGAACCACTTCATTCAACGCTTCAGCTGATATAAGCGGAACCGCATGCGGAGCTGTTAATTCAACCCGAAGAACGTTTCCGTAGTTGTATGCAAAGAAGTCTGAATCGTATGCCGAAAACAACGCATTCAATTTCGAAGTTAAATCGCACGCTGTTGCTTCTGCTTGCTCTAGAAGATTTGTTGTTGCTAACCTGTTCACTACATAATTACACGCTGCCATAGACAATGTGTTTCCTGAAAGTGTTCCTGCTATGTAGGTATATGGGTGAGCGTATGGAATGCTAATGTTTGCTGCATCCATCAGTTCCTTTCTTCCGCCAATGGCGCCACAAGAAGGGAATCCATTCATGAGGCCTTTTCCTAAAGTCGTTAAATCTGGCGTGACATTCAAACGTTGCTGCGCACCGCCTTTTCCTAAACGAAATCCGGTTACCACTTCATCGAAAATGTACAACGCTCCATACTTATGCGTCAATGCAATAGCTTGCGCATTGAAATCCTCATCAATAGGAACTAGCCCTGTCTCGGCGCCATACGGCTCGCAAATAACAGCTGCTATTCCACCCGAATGTTCATTGGCTTTGAATGCTTCTTCCAGTGCATTCAAGTCGTTTGGTGGAACCAGAACAGTTTGATCCATGTGCTCATCTGGAATCCCATTCGTCACGAATTTACCAGACCCAGGAACCTCAACATCCATCAGGTATTCGCTTGCCCATCCGTGATAGTGCCCAAGAAATTTAATGAGCTTCTTCTTACCTGTTACTGCTCGCGCAATTTTAATCGCTCCTGAATTCGCTTCGCTACCACTTGAAGTGAAGCGAACTTTTTCTATTGAAGGAAAAAAGTCGATGACTTTCTCTGCTGCTTCTATTTCTAGCTCATCAAAATGACCGTGAAAATTTGTTTTATTCTGAAGTAAGTCTTGAATGGTTTTGGTCAACCCTTCGTCGTTGTGACCAAGTATAATTGCTCCGCCACTTAAGATGTAATCGACGTATTCATTTCCATCTACATCTGTTAATTGACTACCTATTCCCTTATTCATGAAGAACGGGTATGGATTCGAAAGCGGCAGTGTGTGCTGCGAACCATTCGGCAAAACGTCCTTGGCTCTTTCCGCTAATTGAAAAGATTTCGTAGTTCTTCTCTTCAGATCGTCAAAGACTTCGTTCAACTTTTGACTATTTATTTCCTTCAGTGGTTTGGAAGCAATGGCGCTAGCCCTTGAAAAGATTTCACTCGTTTTCATTCAATAAAATCAAATCGTGTTCATGTTGTAATACTCGTTAAAGCGCTTAACATATAGTTTGCGCACATCGTCGATGTGATTGTCGAGGTTCTCTAACTTCCAATCCTTTGTTGGAATAACACCCAGCGTCTCAATGACTACTGTCCCTCTTTTAAACGGACGGAAATTCGCGTAAGGATTCGATTCAACAGGAGTATAAATGAACAAAGGCACAACCGGTATTTTGCAATTCAAGGCCATGTGATATACGCCACGGTTGAACGATGCAATGCGCTCTCCGTATCTGTGAACACCTTCAGATGAACCCATAATACTAACACGCTCTTCATTAATTCTTCTTTCAACACTGTAAAAGCATTTCATGCGACGTTCCTTATTCTTCTTTTGTGGAATATAAAGAAGTCCTATAGAGAACGAGATTAAAGCCACAGGTATGAAGATCAACATTTTTTCACTCATTAGAATACGCATATTCTTAAGCCCTAGGCCCATGAGTACAAATCCATCTAAATACGAATTGTGATTGAAGGTGAAGAAATGAGGTTTATCTAATTTTGGAAGTTGTACACGATTCTCAACGCGAATACCCATGGCCGCAAGGGTGAGTTTGCAGAAAGTAGGAATTAATACAGTTCGATTGAAATTGGTTAACAATCCAAATGAAACAATTCTTAACACAGAACCTGCTGTTCCAAAAAGAATAATTAATGTAAAGGCTATTACGACCTTAAAAACGTTAATTGTTTTTTTCATCTTTTAGTTTTTACTTGGGCTGTATTTAAAATCCACTGAAATAAAAGTAAGAATATTTGAGGCAATTGAAACGAGGACAATTGTGGTTTTTTCCTACATTCACCTCACAATACCTTAACTATGAATTTCAAATCGGCACTAATATTATCAGGCTTTGTTGGACTTTCACTCACCAGCTGCTCTGTATACTACACCACTTCTGAAGTAGATTCAAGCTTGAAGTCGACGGTGGATCAGGTGAATGCTACTATCCAAAAGCTCGACGTACAAGTGTCCACAATGGAAAAAGAATTCAACGAAATTCAATGCGAACAAAAATCTCCAGACTTTGTTCGGGCATATGAAATGCTTTCAGGTATTGATGCGGAGATGAAAGCTATAGATGAAAAAAGACTGTTTGTAAATCAACTCTACGCGCAATTCAAAGATTATACAAAAGGAAAGGACAAAATACAATCAGGCACTCCCGAATGGGAAAAAGTCAAAGATGCTAAAGACGCTTTGAAATCTACTCTTGAGAATATTCAAAACGATGGAAACGCTGTTGTAGAAAATGCAACTGCTTTCAATGCGTTTGTAACGAAGAGTATTGTTCCCACAATACAACTTTGCGATGTCGCACAATACACAGCACAATTTGAAAAAGCCATTTCGGATTTGACTGTAAATCAAAAGGAAGTTGGAAGTCAATTAACCCAGTATCAAAAACAAGTTGCAGAATTGATTGCGAAATACTCAACGACTAAACCCGCGCTATGCAAAGAATTAAGCAATGATCTTCAAAAGATCAATACCGATGTTACGCAAATCAGTCGCATTAAAATAAACCTTCAAATGGCTGTATCTGCATTTAAAACTGGGACTCAAGGCAATACGAAAATTTATTCGTGCAGCAACGTTTGGAAAGTTGTAACCGATGCAGAGACTGCTGTTAAGGCACAGCAGAAAGAAGCAAATGCGTTGCAACAATCTATTCAGACTACTGCAACGCATTTACAAAGTGTTGTTCAGGCCCTCGGGCAATAAACAGTATTAGTGTTTCACTAAGAAGCTTACGCTTCCTACTTTTCCAGCCTTTTCAGATTTCAAAGTATAAACTCCTTCCGCGTAATTTTTCACGTTAAGTGTTATCACATCTTTGTTTACTTTCGAACTGTAAACCAGTTTTCCTGTAGCGTCGAACAACTGAATGGGTGCACCTAACTCAAGTCCTGTGAAAGACACGTTTTCGTTTGCTGGAGAAGGATAAGCTACAACCATTGACAAACTGTTCTCCTCTACTCCTTCGCATGTCTGAACCTCGACCGTCACCGTTTCAGTTGTTGAGCAGCCGTTCACATCATAGGTGTATGAAATGTTATAAACTCCATCTCCGATAGTTGCTGAATTAACTTCTCCCGTGGGACTTGCTGGCCCGCCAAAGACGCCACCCGCAGGTGTTCCGGTTAATTGTCCCACATCTAGGAAATTGGAACATAAGATATCAGCCGAAGTAGTTAATGTCACAACCGGATATTGAATTACATTCACTGCAGTTGTTACTGTGCTGTCACATCCATTTGCTGCAATCAACACGTCTGTGTATACCCCTGAAGAATTGTAAGTGTTGCTTCCAACAACAATTGACTCACCTTCGCACAATGAAATGTTCTGCTGGATTGTTACTCCATTTGCGTCATCAATCAATCCATTGCAATTATCGTCAATGTTATTACCACACAACTCCATTGCAATCGGATTCACTGCAGCTGCATTGTCTGAACAGTCTGTGTTATTAGCAATGTACCCAACCGGTTGTGCACAATTGCTGACAGAAGCATTTGGATTTCCAAAACCGTCGCCATCTAGATCTGCGTAATAAACAGTCGTAGCAATTCCTTCATCGATCAAACCGTTACAATTTTCGTCGGCCGCATTACAAATCTCTGTTGCGCCCGGATTAATTCCTGCAGTAGCATCATTGCAATCTGTATTCAAGGTAACATATCCCGCTGGAGCAACGCATCCAGTTTGAGTAACTGCATTGTTACCAAAACCATCGCCATCTGCATCTGCGTAATAAGTCACTGCGGCTTGAACAACAACTGTTGAAGTTGTTGTATTATTTCCTGCCGTATTAGTTACCGTTAATGTTACAGTAAAAGAGCCTGATGTTGCATACGTATGCGTTGGGTTCGCCAAGGTCGAAGTTTGACCGTCACCGAAATTCCACAAATAAGAAGTTGGAATTCCTGTTGAAGTATTCGTGAAAGATACCGATGTATTCACACAAGCTGAAGTTGGTGCCGAAAAGCTCGCTACAGGAGCAACCGGTGCAGAATTGTATATTCCCATACCGAATCCAGAGAATCCATTGGTGTATGTTGAAGTGAACGTTACATCGGCTCCGAAGGCACCAAGTGTGGCAGGAACATCAGTAATAGTAAACGTCCCAAAGTTCGCTGGAGTAACCGCCGCAATTGAGTTTGCGTTACCGTTTACTTTAATCATTTCAATGTTGTTGCGACTGTTACCTGTGGCGGTTTCCCATGCAGCAACTTCATTCTCTTTGTAGTAAAGTGTGATGGTGTAGTTACCCGTTGCTGAATTGTTTGTTGGAACAACTTTGAATGTCTTCGACATTAAATAATCAGCAGTGTTGTTGGTGGTGAAAGCTGCGGTTGTTGGAGTAGTTCCTTGACGATCTACCATTACGTCCACACAACCGTAATCAAATGAAGAGTTGTTTTGAATCTTCATCATCACTTTCGAAGAAGTTGGATCGAAGAAATGCACCGTTCCATTTGGACCTAAATACGCCTGATCTGGAGCAGCCGTATTAACAGCCGTTTGAATTCCTGCTGCTGCTTGTCCGGTTACCACTACGTTGTCAATTGAGCATCCATAAAGATAGCCTCCTCCGTCACCATAATTGAACGCAATCATAACGTTTGCATTTCCAATGTATGGAGTTAAACTAACGGTGTATGGGGTCCATGCTGTATTACCCGGAAGGGTGAATAGGTTGGTGAAGGTTGTTCCTCCGTTGGTCGATATTTTAACACTTGCAGACTCTGTTACGTTCTGGTACGTATTTCCCAAGAAGAAGGCATCGAATGTCAACGAAGCCTCAGTATATCCAGCCAAACTAAATACTGCAGATTTCAAATCAACGTTTGCCTGTATGCAGTTACAAGCGTCATCGTTAATCCAAGCAAACTGTGTTGTGTTGGTAGCAGGCACTGTATAAGGCCCCGTGGAAGCCGCAGCCGCTAAGCCCACTTGCCAAGGTGTATTTCCTGAAGGATTTACAGTTGTAAATGGAGCAAGTCCTGTGTTGAAGTTTTGCGTGAATACTGTTGTTGGAACGGTAACTCCTGAAGGTGCTACATCATCGTCGTTAATGGTTACCGTTACCGCTTGATTCAAGGTACCCGCTTGCGCGTTTCCTCCATTGGCATTCAGGGTATAACCTAACGTAATGGTTTCGTTTCCTTCAATGTAATCATCGTTGTATACATGAATAACAATGTTTCCTGATGTAGTGGTTGAGTTGAAAGTTACCAATGGAGTGGCCACTACATAGTCAACGTTGTTGGTAGCCGTACCACCTGTTATGTTAACCGTTGCTGTTGTTGTTTGTGTAGGAGCTGCGCCTATTGATATTGGGATATTCAGTACGGTATAATCCAAACAGTTGTTGTTCACGTTGGCAGCACTTTCATTCACTGATGCTGTGCTATTCGAGAATTGAACCGATGCAGCGCAACCTGGGATTGTGAATGCCGCGACACGAGTAGACCAACTTGCAGCAGGATTGTACATTCCTGTGAACCAAAAAGTCTCTCCATCTGCTGGATCTAATCCTAATTGATTGTAATCGCCATAACGATTGCTGTTGTTCGAAGCAGTTCCTGCAACGATCACCGTTTCCGGCTCTGTCATGGTGTTCAATGGATCACAAGCTCTGCGTCCTGTGTAACGCAACGATGGAAACACCGTAGAGCTCGAAACGTTGTACGCCAATCCTATGTTTCCTGTCGCTGAAATCCCGATTGAAGCCATCCAGCGGTGGTTGGCATCTGGTGAATAGGTCGCTTGCTGGTAGATAGACCACGTACCCGATGTTCCACCCGTTCTGCGCAATTCGTACCAACGAATACCCGCTTTATCGTTGCCATCTACGTCGGCAGCATGACAGCAAACAATGCTCTCATGTGTACCGAAATTTCTATAATGAATGCGGTTCATCAATACTTCGCGAAGCGGATCTAAAGTCGTTGCAGAGTTTGGCTGAGGCACGCATGCAAAAGATGTATATCCGCAAAGTGAAGAGTTAAATGCTGCAATGGGCAGTGTCGCTACTTGCGTAAGTGTTGTATTGGCTGGTGTTGTCCAGTTAATATTGAAAGCCCACATCTCCAATGCATCTGATGTTGTTCCCCATGAATCGTCGCGCATGCGCACAACGTAAGCTGGCGTTCCTGTTGGAGGAAGTGTTGTCCCGTTCAAACTAACTGGAGTGGCTGCCTGGAATCCGATGGTTCCGAAAGAGTTCAATGTGAAACGTTGCGCTGTTGTTGAAGCGCCACCTGCTAACATGGTTGTGCGATCAATGGCATAAACGGCAGGGCTGTTTTCGTTTGAAGTGATGATGTAGGCATTGTTCCAAATTGCGTACTTCGGATAATCTGGAAAATTAGGAGCAGTGAAAATATACTTGTACCAAGTGCCCAATGGATCTGGTGTTGAGGAAACCGCAATGGAAAATCTATTTCCTGTTGCTGTGAACTCACTCATGAACCAACGGTTCGCCAATTCATCGTACATAACAATGGGATCTCCTGCTCCGCCCGGTTGACCGAAGAAGGTATCGAAATAGGTTTGCGCTTGAACTTGAGTTCCCGCCTTGTTCCAAATTCTAAAGTATCCGCCAGAACCTCCGTTAATCATTTGAATTACGTGGTTTGGTCCGACGTCCAACGACGGGTCGGCAGGGCTAACATTCGTATTACCCATTCCATTGAAAGAAAGCACAAGCCCGCGATCGTCGGTCGCCGGATGTGGATACTCACTCTGAAGAGCGGGATCCATTCCCTTTGGCAATGCATTCGGATTAATCTCAGGATAAAGAGACCAACGCTTTTTAGGATGATAACCAATTTTATTTTCCTTGGTTATTTCATTTGGAAAATTAGGATCCGCTACAAAGTCGCGCAACGCAACAGTTTCACCCAAATATTCAACTTGAATAACAGTTGGCTTCAACAAAATTGTTTGCTGCTTTTCCTGAGCATTCATTCCAAGGAATGCAGAAAATAAAAACGCAGTGGCGCATAGTTTCCTCATGAAATAAAATTTTCGACAAGATAATTCAGAAGCATACGAACCAACAAAAAAATAGTCGTCCTATCTTTGATGTTTAAGCCATTTTAAACAAAACAGGACAACAATTGTCTTTTGCACTATGAACTTCGAACATCATATTCAATCCATAGAAAAATCACTTGCCAAATGGGAGATTCCGCAAGAGTCTGCAAATTTGGTTGAACCCATCTGTTATTTATTGTCTTTGGGTGGAAAACGTATTCGTCCTGTCCTAACTCTTCTAGGTCATGAACTCTTCAACGGCAATGCGGAAAACGTTATTTCGCAAGCCCTTGCGGTGGAAGTGTTTCACAACTTCACACTCATGCACGACGATATCATGGACAACGCTCCTCTTCGTCGCGGAAAGCAAACGGTTCATGAAAAATGGAATGTAAATGCAGCGGTGTTAAGTGGAGACGGCATGATGATTCAGTCGTATGACCTTCTTCTAAAAAATCAAGAGGATAAATTTGTTGAATTGTTCCGCTGCTTCAATCAAACGGCTTGGGAAGTGTGTGTTGGACAGCAGATGGACATGGACTTTGAAAAGCGCGAAGATGTTAGCCTTGATGAATATCTTGAAATGATTCGCTTAAAAACAGCAGTGCTGTTGGGATGTGCATTGAGACTCGGCGCTATTGCAGCCAACGCTTCTGCTGAAGATCAAGAGCATTTGCGATTGTTCGGAGAGCATCTTGGACTTTCGTTCCAACTTCGCGACGATTATTTAGATGCCTATGGTGATCCTGAAAAATTTGGAAAGCAAGTGGGCGGAGATATTCTTTCCGACAAGAAAACGTATTTGTATTTGCACACCGCCAATCACGAAGACGAAAGTATTCCTGCTGAATTGAAATCATTGCATGGCAACTCAGCCAATCCGCACGCGAAAATTACTTCCACCCTTCACCTCTTTTCTAAATCGAAAGCAGATGAAGTGACCTTGGGAAAGAGCGAAACGTATTATACGAGTGCTTTAAATCACTTGAACGCCATTGCTGTTCCTGAAGAAAAGAAATCGGCGCTGCGAAAACTGGCGTCTTACCTGCTCGAGCGCGAGTCGTGAATCTTCCTTCCAAACAAATATCGGAAGATGTTTTTCTTCAAATGCTGAAAGACTTGACCCTAGCGGGATTTCAGATGCATGATGCGCCAGGATTTGAAAACGGATATGACTATCTATTTAACTTCTTTCAAGTACAATTGAAATTGGCGCCTTCCAATTTGAGAAGATTTCTATACACTGCTGACATTACGGAAAGCACAATTGCGAATAATGTGACTTCGCATGTTCCCGCAGAAGCTGCTGCGCAATTACTCGCGCTTGCGCTTGAACGTATGCAAATAAAAATTGACCTTCGAAAGAAATACAGTTAGTTGATTTCTCCAGTGATGTAGATTTCCAACATTCCCCATACAATCTGGGTGAAGAAGGCAACTAACAAAAACACCACGTAGACGTTTAGAATGGTGCGTTTTGGTTTTTTGATTTTATCGTATTTCACAATGTGATCTACCGTAATGGATGCGACTCCCAAGAAATTCAAAAACATGAATAACGCCCAGTGTGCGCGTACCTCAGCGTAAGCATTCAACCAAAACGTACTTGTTTCACTTAAGAATTTTGAAACGTAAAAGTAGATGTTGAAGAATGTGCAAGCGAGAAATGCAAACGGGATTAATACTTTACCTGGAATGTCGTTCATGCCGCTAAATTAATCACGCAGTGAAGAACAAAGCAATAAAACTTTCCGCAGCGCGATGGGCTGACAATTCTTTTGAAATCACGCGATTCAAGGTCGATTCGTATCTCTCCTTGAAGTTCGGTTTGTTTTGAAGCTGATGCAAAAGCACATTCTGAATTTGCTCTTCGAAACTGCTTATCAATTGACGCTTCCTATTCTCTTCCTTCCATCCGTTTGAAATGCTCCAACGATTGAACTTATCTATTTCCTTCCACACGACATCAATCCCCTTCGCTTCCAATGAAGACGTTGTAAAGACTTGAGGCGTCCAATTGTTTTCGCGTTGCGGAAATAAATGCAAAGCGGAAGTGTATTCGCCTTTGGCGCGATCTGCCTTCAATTCGTTTCCACCATCGGCCTTGGTAATAACCATGGCGTCTGTCAGTTCCATGATGCCGCGCTTAATTCCTTGCAGCTGATCTCCGGCGCCAGCAAGCATGAGCAACAAAAAGAAATCGGTCATGGCATGCACAGCAGTTTCGCTCTGCCCCACTCCTACTGTTTCAACCAGGACAATGTTGTATCCCGCTGCTTCACAAAGCAAGATACTCTCACGTGTGCTCCTGTTCACACCGCCGAGGTGTGAGCTTGATGGTGAGGGACGAACAAAAGCATTCGGATGCAGCGACAATTCGTTCATGCGGGTTTTGTCGCCGAGAATGCTTCCTTTGGAAATAGGACTTGAAGGATCTATGGAAAGAACGGCTAACTTATTTTCTTCATTTTGAAAAACTTCGCGCGCTAGCGCTTCAATGAAGGTCGACTTCCCTACTCCAGGAACACCGGTAATTCCAATGCGCAACGAGTTTCCTGTGAATGGAAGAATCTTTTCAATGACTTCGTCCATAAGCTGCATATGCACGTCCTTATTGCTTTCCAGCAATGTTAAAGCATATGCCAACGCCAAACGGTCGTGCGCTAAAATTCCGCGAACCAACTCTTCCGAATGAAAAGATGCTTGACGATCTCTTAATCGATTTTTATATTGAAGTTGGGCGTTGTTTTTGGCGTTCATGAGCACCTCAAAGAAAAGAAAAAATATGCAGACGAAGAATATTATTTTTGTGGAATGGAATACGTATTCATCTTACTCATTGCTACACTCGGATCTGGACTGAGTTTCTTCAGTGGATTCGGATTTGGGACTATGCTCCTTCCGGTTATGGCGTTGTTCTTCGATTTGCAAACAGCAGTGTTCGCCACGGCCATCGTTCACTTCCTTAACAATGTTTTCAAGTTGACTTTAGTTGGAAAATATGCACATTGGAAGACTGTGATTCAATTTGGAATTCCTTCCGCGGTTGGTGCATTCCTTGGCGCTGAAGCGCTGAACTATTTGGCGCATTTGCAGCAACCCGTGCATCTTCAATTTTGGCATACTGACATTGAGACCACATTGCTTGGGGTTGTTATGGGATTTGTTCTGATTGTTCTTGCAGCCATGGAATACTCGAATGCCTTGGTTCGTGTAAACAAGTCCCAACGCTTACTTTGGATTGGCGGTGTGTTCAGTGGATTCTTCGGCGGGTTAAGCGGACAACAAGGCGCTATTCGAAGCGCGTTCCTCATGAATCATTTCGAAGACAAGCAAGTGTTTATTGGAACGCGCGCAGCACTGGCCTTCATTGTAGATGCCGTTCGCATATTTACTTATGCGGCATCCTTCCAGTTATTCCTTCAACATGAAATATACCTACCCATGGCTGTTGCGCTTTTGGGAGGAATGAGCGGCGCGTTGATTGGAAATAAATTCCTGAAGAAAACCAGCATTGAATGGATTCGAAAATCGGTTATGGTATTCCTTTTTGTTATGGGAATACTCATGATTGCCGGTTTAGTCTAAACTCAATCGAAGCGCATGTGCTTCACCGACTCTCCAGAATCGCGCAATTCATTCAACGCTTGAATGCCTATTGAAAGTTGAAGGGCAACGTAATTCACAGTAACACTTTCATCGCTTTTTGAAGTCTTCACTCCTTCTGGAACCATGGGGTTGTCGGAAACCAACAACAATGCTCCGCGCGGAATTTTGTTTGCGAAACCGACGGTAAATAGCGTTGCTGTTTCCATATCAATGGCCGTTGACTTAATGTCTGTTAAATACTGTTTGAATTTCTCGTCGTGCTCCCAAACTCTTCTGTTGGTGCTGTACACAGAGCCTGTCCAATAGTCGCATGCATGTGCGCGAATCGCTGCCGAAACAGCCATTTGCAATCGGAACGAAGGTAAAGCTGGAACTTCAGGAGGCATGTATTCGTTGCTCGTACCTTCTCCGCGAATGGCGGCAATGGGAAGAATCAAATCGCCAATGCGCGTTTTCTTCAGCCCACCACATTTTCCTAAAAACAAAACTGCTTTGGGTTGAATAGCAGAGAGCAAATCCATAATGGTTGCGCACATGGCGCTTCCCATTCCGAAGTTGATGATGGTAATGTTATTTGCTGTTACCGTTTGCATAGGCTTGTCCTCGCCTATCACTGGAGCGTTGTTTTCTTTCGAAAAAATATCGAGGTACTTGTGGAAGTTCACCAACAATATGTATTCTCCAAAACCTTCCAAGGGAGTGCCCGTATAGCGCGGCAACCAGTCTTTTACAATTTCTTCTTTTATAACCATAATTTTAAAGATAGATGAAAAACGTGCTGAAACAACAAACGCCCGAAGAACGGGCGTTTGACTATTTTTATTTGAATGGAATTATCCGTTCAACATAACTGGCATAACCAACATTAAGATGTCTTCGTTTTCGAACGACTTCTCTACTTCGGTAATGATACCTGCTCTGTTTGGAGCACTCATTTCAACGTGAACGTTGTTCGCGTCTAAGTTGTTTAACATGTCTTGCAAGAAGCGTGAGTTGAAACCAATCTCCATGTTATCTCCAACAAACGTACAAGCCAATTGCTCGTGCGCTTCGTTTGCGAAGTCTAAGTCTTCCGCAGACAATTGAATTTCACTTCCAGTTAATTTCAAACGAACTTGATTCGTAGAGCGGTTTGCGAAGATGCTCACACGCTTAATAGAATTCAAGAAATCTAGACGATCGATCGTTAGTTTGAATGGGTTTTCTTTTGGAATAACTGCTTCGTAGTTCGGGTATTTCCCTTCAATTAAACGACACATCAATGTAACGTTTTCGAAGGTGAACATGGCGTTGTTCTCTGTGTACTGCATGTTCACTTCAGACTTCAAAGAAGAAAGAGCACCTTTCAATAAGTTCAACGGCTTGCGTGGAACAATGAATGCTGCTGACTCTCCGCCAATGTCTGAACGCGTCATGCGAACCAATTTGTGTGCATCTGTTGCAACGAAGCGAACGCTCTCAGGTTCGATTTCGAAGAATACACCTGACATGATTGGACGCATATCGTCGTTACCTGCAGCGAAGATGGTTTTAGAGATTGCTCTGTTCAACACATCGGCACCAATTAACAATGCTTTTGAAGTTCCCATTGCAGGAGCCTTCGGAAACTCATCGCCATTTTGTCCGGTTAATTTGTACTTACCGTTGTCGCTGGTGATTTCAATTCCGAAAGTTTTTCCGTCTACATCGAAAGTCAACGGTTGGTCTGGAAGACTCTTCAAGATATCTAATAACAATTTCGCTGGCACAGCAATCATTCCCTCTTCCTTGCATTGAATAGCCATACGCGTGGTCATGCTTGTTTCCAAGTCCGACGCTGAAAGCGTAAGTTCATCTTGTTTCATTTCGAACAAGAAGTTATCGAGAATAGGAAGGGTATTGTTCGAGTTCAATACGCCGTTTAACAATTGCAATTGTTTTAAAAGGCCAAGGCTGTTGACAATGAATTTCATGTGTTGTCTTAATTCTAGTTTACCTGACAAATATAAAGCAGTCCGATTCGAAATAAATTAGGGGTTGAAGATGAACTTATTCACTATTCGCATCTGATAAGGTGGTCTTTTGCTCTTTTTCTTGAATTGTTTCCAGCCAAAATGGATCTTCATCGCTGAGCTCTGGCTCTACTTCGTGTCTATATACTGGCTCTGGCGGACCTTGCTTCCGGAAGTACCAAGCGAGCATAATTCCGCATATGAAACCGCTTATATGTCCTTCCCACGAAACTTGCTGTTCAATGGGAAACATGTACCAAACGGTATATCCGTATACAAATCCGACGGCCATGGAAATTCGCTTTGTGTTCAGATTCCTTCGGAATATTCCACTGAAAAAGAGAAAGGCGAATTCGGCATAGATGAGCACGCTTGCTCCGACGTGAACGTTATCTCTTCCAATTACAAAAAGAATAATTGGAGAGAATACCCACATGATTAAGAAAGTAGGTATGGCAATTTCGTAATAGAAGAAAAAGATTGTGGTTGTTAGAATGAAGAAGGCTAGGGTATTGTTCCAAAGGTGTTCTGGAGAGGCGTGAACGAAAAGCATGGTTGGCATATTAAGTATACCTTTCCATGTGCGTGGCTCAACACCTAGGTTTGAGAGCGACACGTTCAGATAGCGCGAACCGTAAAATGAGATTATAAAGAGTAAAATGAAAATGCTAGACCACAAGAGTGCATCTAATAATTTTTGTTTGTCTTGTGGTAAAATCATGCTTCAATAATACAACAGCTATTCCAATGTGAAGATTCTCTGTGGAATTAGACAAGCTGTCAGTTCTATTGACACTTACTAAAAATTCAGTGTGAATAAAGAGTTAAATGATGTGTCTAAAAGGTTAAAGCGTAAAATAGATTTGGCCTTGTTAATTACACACCCAACATGAGTCGAACAGACATTCACGCTTTGATACAATTGCTCGAGGATCCCGATGAAGTTATCTTCAACACGGTTCGTGAGGCAATTACTGAGAAGGGTGAGGAAGTATTGCATACGTTAGAAGACCACTTCATTATTGGAAGCGGTGACCCGTTGGCACTTCAGCGCTTGTCGGAGATCATTGCGAACATTCAATACAAGACAACTTATGTTGCTATTAAAGAATGGCAGAACGGTGAGCAAGAGTTGTTAGAAGGCATGTTGATTTTGAATAAGTATTATCAGCGCAATGTTCCGAGTGAAGAGATTACGTATTTATTCTCGAGACTGCGTCAGGATATTTGGTTGGAATTAAACGAGCGATTGACAGCACTGGAAACAGTGAATGTTGTGAATCATATCTTATTCAAGCTTTGTGGTTACACCAGTGTATCTGGAGAAATTCAGAATGCTCCGCATTCGTTGTTCGATGTCTTGAATACGAAGACTGGAACATCGTTAAGCATTGGCACGCTGTATTTGCTGTTGGCTCGTAGTTTAGACTTGCCTATTTACGGTGTGAATTTACCAGGACATTTCTTGTTGTGTTATGTTGAACAAATGCCTGAATGGTTGTTACCTGAAGGCGAAACCAACACGGAAGAAATTTTGTTTTACATCAATCCAGCTGCGGGCGGCTCTATCCTCGATCGAGAGGAAATAGAAGAGTTTATTACCAGTCAGCACTTGCCTTTGGATCAGCGTTTCTTCGATCCATGTTCAAACGCCGATGTTGTCACTCGCAACATCAACGCCCTTAGTCATCATTACATTTCTCAGAACAATGCCGATAAGGTAAGGGAGTTGCAGGTTCTTTTAAGCGTGCTTCTTGAGATAGAGGAATAAAACTCACCTTCGGTGATTGATTGCGTAGCAATTGATCCGCAGGATTACATATAGTACTCCCTCGCAAACTCCCTATACTCCTTCGTCCGACTCCCATCTTCATTCATAAGAACAAGAGAGGATTCTTCCAACGGTTGTTCAATTCGATAAAACTCTAAGATGAAACGAATAGCGGGTTTGTCGGAGCGAGAAAAGACTTCGCATTTCTTCACCAAGAAAAAATTCGACAATTCACTTTCGCGTTTCCATTCGTCGAAGACTTCAACGGGTATGATTACATTCACCCTTCCGGTTAACTTGTGTGCGCGTTCCCAAAAACGTTTCACCCAGTCGTTCAAAGCATGGCGCGCGGCATTGCGCGCTTCGTCTGGGGCTTGTAAACTGTTTTGAAAAAAGGGAGGATTCGATACAATGCGATCGAATTTCACCGGTGCCTGAAGCTTGAAAAAATCAATCTCGTCGACAATCAACAACGGCGCGAAAACCGAATTGCTAAAATTCTGCTGCGCTTCTTCAACAGATGGCGCATGAATGTCGATTGCTAAAACACGATTTCCTTTTTGAGCCAACATAAGCGCAACAACGCCACACCCCGTTCCTACTTCTAAAATTTTTTCTTGTTTCTCTGTTTGAATGAAGGCTCCCAACAACACCGCGTCGGTTCCCACTTTCATGGAAGACGATTCATGCGATACAGAAAATTGCTTGAACTGAAAACTCATGACTTCCGCTCGTGCCAGGCTTCGTAGCCCTTCGTGTCTTGAACCTTTCGGTCCGCTGGAATTTCACGAAGCGGTTCAACCGCGCGCAAGGTGTTGCGACATTCTTCCGGCAAACGCTGATACCACCCCGTTCCTTCTGTCTTCCACTCGAGCATCTGATCGCTCACTTCCTTCACCTTCTTGGCCGGATTTCCAACCATAACACTTCTTCTCTCCACAATCGTTTTCGCAGGAACGAAACACAACGCGCCAATGATGCACTCTTCTTCCACAACAACATCGTCCATTAACACCGCATTCATTCCAACCAAGGTATTCGCGCCAATCTGCGCGCCGTGCACAATAGCACCATGTCCAATGTGCGCGTTTTCACCCAAAACAACTGTAGTTCCAGGAAACATGTGAATGGTGCAATTCTCTTGAACATTGCATCCGTCTGAAATAATTATCTGTCCCCAATCGCCGCGAATCGCCGCGCCCGGACCAATGTATACGTTCTTTCCAATTATGACATTTCCCGTAACGGTTGCATTCGGATGAATGAAAGCCGATTCGTGAATGACTGGCATGTACCCGTTGAATTCGAAAATGTTCGCCATGTTATACGCGCTCTAAAACAACTGCA
>JBILOU010000044.1:0-18270 GCA_044374295.1 Flavobacteriales bacterium
TAAGCAAGAGAGAATGTTACAGGATATTAGGGGTGTTGAGAGTGCCGTTTATTCAACATGTAATTAGGTTAGGAGATTGCATTCACATTTCACATTGTTTCGTTCGGTTGAAATAGATGTTAATTAAAATATAGTTATGTACAGGATAGATAGTTTTACGCTTATTGCATCTGCTGTTATATTAACGCTGATTATTTATACAATAGTCAATCAGTATCTGATGCGTCACAAATTAACTCGCAAACCAAAAGATCCTGCATTAAATCCTCCTTCCCCAAGTAAAGAATTTAATTCATCACAGCTCATCAGGCAAATACGGAATTTGCTAATCGCACTCATTATACTTCAAGTAGTAATAGAGATAAGGCACCAGATTGAAATGGACCACCTACATTCGCACATGAGTGCCATGGAGAGCTACCTGTCTGATAAAATGGATAAAATAGAAGATGCTATTTATTCAAGCAGCAACTAATCAAAAGAACCTAAAACTGTTAGTCATGAAATTAAATTTAGATCTATTAAAAAAAATTATTCCCTATATCTATCAGATTGCTTCCACGGGATTAATTCTTGCACTTCTTATTATAGTGCTTCGTCAGCAGAATGATATTGAGACAATCAGATCGCGAGTGAATAACATACCAACAAGTTCATACGATTTGAGTGGTGAAATCAGAGATTTGGAAACAAAATTAGAATCAGTAGAGCGGAGTCTTAGCAATGACATTAGTTCAGCGAGATCCTCAATAAGCAGTGATATAAGTTCTGCCGAATCTAGCATTAAGTGGGATATTAACTGGCGTTGTAATTAATAGAAACATGAGCACAGAAGCGAATAATACATCAAGTATCATAAGTAAAGTATGGAGTTTCTCTACCGTGCTTCGCGATGATGGTGTGGGATACGGAGATTACCTTGAACAACTAACATACCTGTTGTTCTTGAAGATGGCAGATGAGTTTAGTAGACCACCATACAATCGTCCATTACCCATTCCTGCTAAATACAATTGGCAAGCACTCACAGATAAACGCGGTGCAGAGTTGGACGTGCATTACACCGAAACACTCAGACAGCTTGCACACTCCAAAGGTTTTTTGGGACAAATCTTCACCAAGAGCCAGAACAAAATTCAAGATCCATCAAAGTTGTTCAAGCTCATAGACATGATAGATAAGGAACAATGGAGCACAATGGGTGCTGACATTAAGGGTAAGATCTATGAAGGGTTACTAGAGAAAAACGCTGAGGATACCAAGAGTGGAGCGGGACAATATTTTACACCGCGTGCATTAATTCGCGCAATGGTTGCTTGCATGCGTCCTGAACCTATGAAGACCATTGCAGATCCTGCATGTGGAACGGGTGGATTCTTTCTTGCAGCATATGATTACATAGCTGATCCCAAAAATTACTCGCTGAACAAAGAACAAAAAGAGTTCTTGAAGATGCAGACGTTTTACGGGAATGAAATTGTTGCGGGTACCAGAAGAATGGCACTCATGAACTTATTCCTACATAACATTGGGGACTTTGAAAGTGACAGTCACATCTCTCCCGCCGATGCACTTATTTCTGATCCCGGTTACCGTGTAGATTATGTTCTTGCTAATCCACCGTTCGGGAAGAAAAGCAGCATGACCTTCACCAATGAAGAAGGTGAACAAGACAGTGATGAGCTTACCTACAACAGACAAGACTTTTATGTTACGACAAGTAACAAGCAGTTGAATTTCATGCAGCACATCAAGACCATGTTGAAGGCAGATGGTAAAGCTGCCGTTGTATTGCCAGACAATGTTTTGTTTGAAGGTGGTGTTGGTGAAACCATACGCAAGAAGCTTTTAGAGACCACCAATCTGCACACCATTCTGCGCCTACCTACAGGTATATTTTACAAGCAAGGTGTAAAAGCGAATGTGTTATTTTTTGATAACAAGCCATCTTCAAAGAACCCTTGGACAAAGGAAGTGTGGTTCTACGATTTCAGAACTAACATACACTTCACGCTCAAGAAGAATCCTCTGCAGTTGGGAGATCTAGAAGATTTTATCAAGTTGTATAACGCTGAAAACATTAGCAAGAGAAAGGAAACTTATCATCCCGATAACAACCCAGAAGGAAGGTGGAGAAAGTTTTCGTACACAGAATTAGCTGCACGTGACAAAACCAGTTTAGACATTTCATGGATCAAAGACAAGAGCTTAACTGATCTTGATAATCTCCCTAATCCAGATGTGTTAGCAGATGAGATCATTGAGAACTTGCAAGCGGGCATTGATGCGTTCAAGGAGATCATGATTAGCTTGAAGTAGTTATTAACTGCTTTGAACAGGTTGTGTCTGATTGTTTGTGCATACTTTAAAGGTGCTTGTTAATTGATAATGTCCTGACCCATATTAATTATGTGAACCCTTCAATAATTAGGGTAAAGCACATGTTATATTTAAAAATTGAGCACAAAGAAATGATGCTCGCGTTATCAAATGGCACCTTGGAA
This sequence comes from Flavobacteriales bacterium, assembly GCA_044374295.1. Lineage (GTDB taxonomy): Bacteria > Bacteroidota > Bacteroidia > Flavobacteriales_D > Sanyastnellaceae > CAIZGX01. The sequence continues at coordinate 2,505 of JBILOU010000044.1, forward strand.
AAGCAGGATGCTCACAAGACCGTTCATGAAATAAAAGAGGAAATTCTTCTGCGGTTTCAAGATTGTTACGAGGTGTATTATAACCCCAAATACAAGAGAGGGTTGATGCATTGTGAAGAATTGACAAGGGATCTTTTAGATATGGGGTTGGTTAAACCGGGTTACAATTCTCATCAAATCGTTTTCACAGAATTAGGTAAGTCTTGGTTCAAATCCAAGCATATTTGTTACCTGAAACTGTGGTTACGAAAACTCACAATGAACTTCCCGTTCAGTAAAATTATTGAATTGATTCTTAAAAGAATTTAAGTTAACCGATTTCACTATTCAAGGGGAGATAAGGGTATAGAGTGTGTTGTAAAATCATTTATTTTGCTCAAATATGTAAATAAAATGTAAAAAACAAGATATTTGCATTATGAAAAATAAACTACTTCTATTCTCATCGTTGGCATTTGTCATGCTTTGCTTTAACGGTTGTACTCCTGATGAGGTTCAAACAACTCAAAGTCAATTTAAGCCATTGATTATTAGAGTGACAATTGGAGAGCCAATACAGCCACTTGGAGGTGTGGATCCTGTTAATGAACTGTATGTTAATTGCAATTTAGGAAGTGACGGGTTGTCCAGCACTGTTCCAAACAATGTAGGGCAAAGTGTGATAGAATTTAATGGAACTGCTGTTTCGAATACCCTAATAACTTGTAATTTATTGTATCATGATTACTCTTACAATTCTGATTTGACCTCTGTTTTTACTGATTGTGACACAGTTAAAGTGGAGATATTATTTGACGGAGTTATTGTTTTTCAAGAAACAAGAGATGTAGGTGGAACAGGAGAACCTGGTTTATCATGTGGAGATGCTTCTAGTTGGAGTGTAAATTACACTCTGTAACAACCCCAGCAGCCAATCACTACTGGGGGTTTAGCTATGTATTAAGATTCAAGAAGCTCATTGCTAATTGAGTTAACATAAGCACCTACAACACTAGAAGGGTGATACATCTTCATTCACACGCTCATATATAGCTAAAGTCATTTTGTCTAGAAGCTTCTGATCAAACTGCTCCAAGTATATACCCGTGACCTTGTTGCCGTACTCATGTCCTAATGCTTCAGCTATAAGATCTTTACTGAATCCCATCTGCTTGGCAATGTTGGCAAAGGTGTACCGGAACACATAAGAGGTTATCTCCTCTGAAGCACCAATGCGCAACCCCAACTTCTTCAGATGCTTGTTAATGATCTTGCTTCGCTGGTGATAGATCTTCACCAACCGCGCTTCATTCTGCAGATCTTGTTTGCTTACCAGTGATAGTAAAGTATGCCCGTCGGTGAACTGGTTGAAGATCCACTCAGCTTCAGCCATCAAGAGAATGCTGTACATCTTACCCGTTTTTGCTCTGCGGTAAATGATTCTGCCGTTCTTAATGTTAGCAGGGGTAAGATTAATGAGATCGCGCACATTAATACCACGCAACATGAACAACAGTTTACCAATGCACCAGAACTTGTAGATGTGCTCTGTGCGTGGAATGTCCAACTCAAAGAACTTCTTCACTTCGCTCATGGTAAGCACCCGGGGAACAGTCTTCTCCTTGCGTATGGTGAAGCTTCTGAATGGATACCAAGCATAGTCTACCAGCTCTTGCTTAATGGCCTTGTTGCAAATGGCTTTGAAGGTACGCATGTGAACTCCAACGCTGTTTACTTTCATACCAGCTGTTGCTAACCTAGACTCCAACTGCAACAGATCACGCGCTGTAAATAAGACAAAGGGTATGTTAAGGTTTACATGCTTTCGTACTGCAGCTAGGCTCATGCTGTAATTTCTGGCCCCACCTGCACGCTTGCATTGATTCAACCGTTCAATCTCCTCCTCCCAGAAGCAGGCAATGGTGTACTCACTAGCAGCTTTCTTCATGAGAACATTACGCAAGTGGATGACGTTCATCTGTTTCAATTGCTCATGCGTAATCTGTTTTAACCTGTTTTCCAAGGTTCTTCTCAGATCTGCTAGCTCAGCATTGAAACCATAGTTGTCAATGAAGCATTCTCTGCGCTCATCAAACTCAGCAGCACTGGCTTTGAATGGGGTTGTAATTTCAGCACTCTTAGTTTGGTGCGTGACTCTAAAACGCAACGGGAACTTCTCATTGTTTTTTGCCCTGCGTTGATCAAGAATTAATTTAAGTTTTGCCATGTGGCTTTTGGGGTGTTGTGAGAATACCCAGACCAAACCGTACAAGTTTTTGTACAAGTTTTACATGTACAAGCACCCTTTTTAGCAAATTCAACACAATATGGTAAGAGAGGTGTGAGAACAAAAAACCCCGTAAACAGTGATGTTTACAGGGTTTGAGATTGCTCCCCAGCCTGGACTCGAACCAGGGACCCCATGATTAACAGTCATGTGCTCTAACCAACTGAGCTACTGAGGAATTTAACATTTTTAGTGGAACTCATCATTCCAACAAAAACATTCCACTTCGTCTTCAGCCTTCTGTCGTTACCAGAATAAAGCACCCGTCAGGGATTTCAAGAGAGGTGCAAATTTAACCAACATTTTTAATTCCACAAGAACATTCATAAAAAAAAACACTTCTTTTCGTTTTCTCCGATGTACTTTTGATTCAACAAAAATTGTCTATGATTCTAGCGTTTCAACTTATACTTTCCCTCTCGATACTTATTATTCTTCACGAGTTAGGTCACTTCATCCCCGCAAGACTTTTCAAAATTCGCGTAGAGAAATTCTACCTCTTCTTCGACCCCTGGTTTAGCCTAATCAAAAAGAAAAAAGGGGATACCGAATACGGTATCGGTTGGTTGCCTCTTGGCGGATACGTCAAAATCGCCGGTATGGTAGACGAAAGCATGGACAAAGAAGCCATGGCGCTTCCTCCACAAGATTGGGAATTCCGCGCGAAACCAGCTTGGCAACGACTCATCGTTATGATGGGTGGAGTGATCGTGAACATGATCGTTGGATTCGTACTATACGCCATTATCCTTGGGATGTGGGGTCGCGATGTTCTTCCGGTTGAAAATGTGAAGTTCGGTGTGCACGTGAACGAAACCATGAAGGCAGCCGGATTCCAAGAAGGTGATAAAATCTTAGCCCTAAACGGAGAACGCCCAGAAAGCTTCAGCGAAGTAAACAAATCACTTCTCGTAGATAATATTTCTGTCGTGACCATTGAAAGAGGCGGACAGAAAATGGACATTAGCATTCCTGCAAACATTGGTCAGCAATTGGTAGACGGAGGAGTAAAGTCTGCCCCTTTCGCAGTGAGACTTCCGTGCGTTGTCGATAGCGTAGTACCCGGAAACAAAGCGGCTGAAGCCGGTTTAATGAAAGGTGACAGTGTTGTTGGTTTGGGCGATGTTCATTCGATTTACTTCAACGACATCAAAGCAGAGTTATCCAACAAGAAAGGTCAAACCGTTCCAATGTGGGTGAAGAGAAACGGACAAGAAACGCAATTGAATGTTGGCATTAACGACGATGGAACCATTGGTTTCATTCCGAAAGCCGATGTAAAGCAATTCGGTGTGGAAACACTTCACTACGGATTCTTCGCAGCCATTCCAGCAGGAGCGAAATGGGCGTGGGAAACATTCACCGACTACGGAAGTCAATTGAAATATTTGTTCTCTTCCTCAGGAGCAAAACAAGTTGGAGGTTTCGGATCATTCGCGAAGATGTTCCCAGACCAATGGGATTGGGCAATCTTCTGGGAACGCACAGCTTTCATCTCGTTAATCTTAGCCTTCATGAACATGCTACCGATTCCTGCTTTGGATGGCGGACACGTGATGTTCTTGCTTTGGGAAATGATTACAGGAAGAGCGGTGAGTCAGAAAATATTGGAAAAAGCGCAAATCGTAGGAATGGTGCTTCTTCTAGGACTTATGCTGTGGGGAAATATCTTAGATATTTTCAGAGCTGTTGTTGGAAAATAGAAAACGTGTTTATATTTGCACTCCTCTAATAAGAAAAAATGCCTAGATGGCGGAATTGGTAGACGCGCACGACTCAAAATCGTGTGTCTTCGGGCATGTGGGTTCGATTCCCACTCTGGGTACAGAGAAAGGCTTCTTCGGAAGCCTTTTTTATTTTTACAATATTCATCTCGCTGGGTCATCCGCTCCGTTGTCATCCCGCAGGGTCATCAGTTCCGCTGTCATCACAACATGTTGTGTCATCGCAAAGCGTATTTCAACTTTGTTGAAATATTTATCGTAATATTGCAATATACAAATACAATATGGGAACAACCAAAGCAGAGCTCTTCACAAAGAAACAAAACGAAATCGCTTTGTTGTTGAAGGCTATTGCACATCCTGCACGTATCGCCATTGTTGAGTATCTCATGAATGTAGAGTCATGTATATGCGGTGATATCGTGAATAAATTGCCGCTTGCGCAGCCTACAATCTCACAGCATCTGAAAGAATTGAAGTCAGCTGGAATTATTCAAGGGTCCATTGAAGGGAACACCATCTGCTACTGCTTGAATGAAAAGACCATTCAAAAATTAAAAGTCTATTTTGAAACAATAGAGAACAAAATTTCGAAACAAAATAAATGTTGCTAATATGAAAATCTCAGAATTGAAAAGTCGATTAAACGAAGTGGATACACTCGTTTTCGAATTGCCAAACGGACAAACTGTTCCTGCGCATTTTCATGTAACGGAAGTGGGGCTTGTTGCCAAACATTACATCGATTGCGGCGGTACCGTGCGCAATGAAAAAACAGCGAGCTTCCAACTTTGGGAAGCAAACGATTTCGATCACCGCTTAGCTCCTTCGAAATTTCTAGGTATTATTCTTCAGTCGGAAAACATTTTCGATATGAATGAACTAGAGGTTGAAGTGGAATACCAATCGGAAACCATTGGAAAATACAACCTGGCTTTTGCAGATGGAAAATTCAAAATGATTTCAACGCAAACCAATTGTCTTGCACAAGACAAATGCGGAATTCCACCGAGTAAGTTGAAGGTGAACTTGAATACAATCGGCACGAATACAAATACAACCTGCACACCTGGAGGCGGATGCTGCTAAACTTTTTTCTATGCAAGTAAAACTCAAATTCCTCAATCGCTTCCTAACCCTTTGGATATTCCTAGCCATGCTTATTGGCGTGGGGTTGGGCTATTTCTTTCCAAGTATAGCGAGTGTAACGGACAGCCTTTCAGTTGGAACCACAAACATTCCGCTCGCTATTGGATTAATTCTAATGATGTTCCCTCCCTTAGCAAAGGTGAACTACAGCCTCTTGCCGAAAGCTTTTCACGATAAAAAAGTCATGACGCTTTCGCTATTCTTGAACTGGATCGTTGGTCCCGTACTCATGTTTACATTGGCACTTTTATTTCTAAAAGATGAACCGCATTACATGGTCGGACTCATTCTCATAGGTCTTGCTAGATGCATTGCCATGGTTATTGTATGGAACGATCTCGCTGGAGGGAACAGAGAGTACGGAGCTTTACTTATTGCGTTGAACAGTGTGTTTCAGGTGTTGTCGTATTCGTTCTATGCATGGCTTTTCATAAACGTACTTCCAAATCAATTGGGATTCGGGAACTTTCAAGTTTCAGTGCCCATGGGTGAAGTCACACAAAGTGTTTTCATCTATTTGGGAATTCCTTTTCTTGCCGGATTTTTAACCCGCACATTCCTAATTAAATCGAAAGGAGAAGAGTGGTACAACAGAGTTTTTGTTCCGAGAATTTCTCCAATAACATTGTACGCTTTGCTCTTCACCATTGTCTTGATGTTTAGTTTGAAAGGAGATAAAATTTTGGAATTGCCCTTCGATGTGTTGCGTATAGCCATTCCTCTTGTGGTGTATTTCGTACTCATGTTTTTCGTTAGTTTTTTCGTGAATAAATCCATGGGGGTAGACTACGCGAAAAACGCAGCGATCTCGTTTACCGCAACCGGAAATAATTTCGAGTTGGCCATTGCTGTAGCCATTGCAGTATTCGGAATTCACTCGGCAGAAGCGTTCGTGGGTGTCATTGGTCCGTTGGTGGAAGTTCCTGTTTTAATTCTTTTGGTGAAAGCCAGTTTATTCCTCAAGAAAAAATATTATACACGATGAAAAACATACTTGTTCTCTGCACAGGAAACAGTTGCAGAAGTCAGATTGCAGAAGGTTACTTGCGTCATTACGCAGGTGAAAACGCAAACGTATACAGCGCAGGAGTTGAGACGCATGGCGTAAATCCACGTGCTATTTCAATCATGAAAGAAGCGGGAATTGATATTTCCAATCACACGTCGAATCACGTCGACGAATACGCGAACATCGATTTCGATTTTATCATTACAGTATGCGATAACGCCAAAGAACGTTGTCCGTATTTCCCTTCGAAGGCTGAAAGATTTCATTACAACTTTCCCGATCCGGCAAAGGCAACAGGCACGGAAGAAGAAATTACAAATGAGTTTAGACGAGTACGTTTGCTCATTAATGATTATTGCAAGGAATTCGTAGATAAGTACATCTAAGGAAAATTCTCAGTGTAACTTGCTTGAAATTCTTTCAGTATGAAAACATTTCAAAGCGACATTTCCAACAAATCATTTTCTGTTGCTGAACGAATTTCTGGACATATTGTTCAGCCGAATATTTTGGGATTAATACAAAGTGAAAATCCAAGCTTCACTGTCGATTCACATTTGTCCATTTCGGAATTGAATCAATATCGTGAAAAATATTTGCGTACACTTTTGGAAAGAGAACGCCTTGCTATTTCTGGATTGGAAGGGGCCGTTCTGGCTTCAATAAGCAACGAAACCACACTCGCAGATAAGATAGAGTTCGAAGACGATACCGATAATTCTTTCGGGCAAAAATTAGCAGATAAAGTTGCGGCCTTCGGAGGAAGTTGGTCGTTTATTTTGTTGTTCGTAGGATTCTTGTTGTTGTGGATAGTCACTAACGTTTTTATACTGGTGACAAAACCGTTTGATCCCTATCCGTTTATTTTTCTGAATCTAATCCTTTCGTTTATTGCCGCGCTGCAAGCGCCCGTTATCATGATGAGTCAGAACAGACAAGAAGAAAAAGACAGAAGCAGAGCGAAGAAAGATTACATGATTAACCTGAAGGCAGAATTGGAAATTCGCATGCTGCACGAAAAAATAGATCACTTGATTTTACATCAACAGCAAGACTTGTTGGAAATTCAGAACATTCAAGTAGATATGCTGAAAGATGTTTTGAATAAATTTGAAAAATCAACAAAGCAAGAATAATGACCGTTACAGAATACGTGCAAGCTCTTCCTGAAGAACGAAGAGTGGTAATTGAAAAATTACAGAAACTGTTTAAGAAAAATCTCCCCAAGGGATTTGAAGAACAGATGAGTTACGGTATGGTTGGATATGTTGTTCCGCACAAGATTTATCCTGATGGCTACCACTGTGATCCAAAACTTCCTTTGCCATTTCTTTCAATTGCTTCACAGAAGAATTTCATTGCGGTTTACCACATGGGTGTTTATGCCGTTCCTGAATTGTACGATTGGTTTGTTGCGGAATATCCCAAGCATTGCAAGTCGAAATTAGACATCGGCAAGTCTTGTATTCGATTCAAAAAAATGGAAGACATTCCGTACGATTTAATTGCGGAATTGGCGAAGAAGATGACGGTTCAAGATTGGATTTCGTGCTACGAAAAAAATTACAAGAAGTAAATTATATCCCTTTCACAAAAGGATTTTCATTCTTCTCTTCTCCAATGGTTGTGGAGTCTCCATGTCCGCAATAAATCACGGTTTCTTCAGGAAGGGCATACATTTTTGTGCGAATGGAATGTGCCAATGTTTCGAAATCGCCGCCCGGTAAATCCGTTCTTCCGATGCTTCGTTCAAACAACACATCTCCACTAAAAACTACTCCTGTTTCTTCGAAATAAAACGCCACATGTCCGGGGCTGTGTCCAGGTACGAAAAGCACATCCGTCTCGAATCCATGACGATTCATTTTCCCTTCCTCAAGAATGTATTCAGGCTCTGGACCTGCGGTGTAGGGAATGCCATACATGCCTGCAACCAACTCGCTTCGTTCAATGTTTGCTTGATCCAAAGCATGCGCTATACCCTTCAACCCAAATTCACGAAAGCAAAAATCTAAACCCATAATGTGGTCTATGTGGCAATGCGTTAGCCAGATGTCTACAACAGTTAATTCTTCCGCTTTCAACCAATTCAAAAATTCAGATTCTTCCAGGCGATTGCTCATGCCCGGATCAATGATCACGGCTTGTTTTTCTGCGTTCCAAATGACATGCGTGTTCTCAGAGAAGGCGTTGAATTGAAAAGATTGAATATTCATTGCGACGAGGTATTTTATGTTTGCGAAAATACGCGTACTTTGGTTGTATGATTCGCGAAAGGGGGCTGCCGTTTTATTTTTTAGTTGTGCTGTTGGTGTTGAATGCCTTCGCAGTGCAAGGGCAGTTTTACAGAGGATCTAATGTTTCTTTTGGAAAAAATCGTGTTCAGCATAAGCCTTTCGATTGGTCTTATTTCCCGGGTGAGCACTTTGAAGTGTACTATTATCAAGGTGGACAGCAAATTGCAGAGCGTGCGTTGTTGTATTGCGAGCAAGAAAAAACACGCCTTCAAAAATTCTTTAACGTTCAGTTAGACGACAAGATTCAGTTGGTTTGTTTCAACAAACAAAGTGAATTCCGTCAGAGTAATCTCGGATTAACCGACGAAGAAACAGCAGCAATTGGAGGAGCCACGAATATTTTAGGTAACAAAATGTTCGTTTATTTCGAGGGAACAGATGCTGAATTGCGCAAACAAATTTCCTTGGGACTTTCGCGCATTATGTACTTGCAACTTATTTACGGTGGCGATTGGCGAAGTGTGGTTCGAGGAAACAATCGAATTGCTATTCCAACGTGGTTTTCGGAAGGTGTTATTCGTTATGCAGCCTTGAAAGATCAGCGAGAGAGCGAACGCGCCGCCGAAGATTGGTTCACCAATGCAAAATATCCGAATATTCACAGACTCACGGGAAAGCAAGCGGAACTTGTTGGTCATAGTTTTTGGTCGTACATCGGAAATATTTACGGAGAAAATGTGGTTCTTGGAATTCTGAATATGACACAGTTGTTTCATGGCACAGACGGCGGATTTCAATATGTAATTGGAAGAAATACGGAAACGGTTGTAGGCGACTATGAACGATTTATACAACAGGGAAGAGACCTTGCAAAGGTTCAAGAAGAGTTGATTTCCTTGCACGCGAAACGCAAGAAATTTCAATTTCTCGTTCCGGAAATTGTTGGGAAATTTAAGTACGAATATCTGCACGTAACCCCATCGAATGATCATCTGAAATGGGCGTATACCATGCATTACAAAGAACAATACACCGTATTTGTCTATGATACCGAGACTAAAGTAAAAACCAAAATTGCACGTGGAGATTTTAGAAGTGATCGTATTCCAGACGAGAGTACACCGCAGTTGGCGTGGCATCCGAATGGACAGGTGCTTTCTTATGTAACTGAGAAAAATGGAAAGCTATTTTGGAACACCTATCAGCTTGAAAGCAAAGAAAAGTCGTCGAAGGAATTGTTTCAGATTGAAAAAATTCTGGGCATGAGATATGCTCCCGATGGGAAGAAAGTGGTGATAAGCGGAAGCGTAAACGGCAAAACGAATATCTTTCTTTTGCCCATTACCGCGAATGTTCCTCAGAAATTAACCGACGATAATTTCGACGATGTAGATCCGGTTTTCTCTGCCGATGGCAACGCGATTTATTTCAGTTCGAATAGAGGAACTAGTTTAGAATTGAACTATCACGACAGTATTCGTTCCGAAGATCCGAACTTCCATATTTATAAATTGAAATTAACCGACGATTACAAAAGCGAAGAGTTGATTCAATTGACAAACGCGAAATATTCAGATCGAAAATTGGCTGTTGCGAAAGACAACAAGATTCAATTCATTCGCACAAAGGCCTTATACGACGAGCGATGCTCTGTCTTCCGCGACAGCGCCATTGCTAGCATTGACACAACCATTCATTACCGTTATTTCAACGTCACAGAAGTATTGCAGAAGTCGAATCGAAATTCACGAGGGTATTTCATTGGTTCAGATTTCAAACAAGGATTTTGGATAGTAGATGAGTTGGGTGTTCCTTTCGCACTTGATGTGAATTTGGTAAACGATAGAGCCATTGAAATTGAAGGAGACGAGAGCCAGCCTGAAAAAGAAATGGCGCCTTATTCTGAGATGCGTTGGTTTCCGAAGAAAAAGGATGCTACCCGAATTGACACCGAGAACTTTGCTTTTCCAGGAGATAAAAAACGACAGCAGGAAAGTTTGAAGCAAGCTGAAGTGTTAACTCAGCTCACGAAGATTGATATCCCGAAAGCGAAGAACTACATGGTGAATTACACCACGAGCTATGTGCAATCTACCGTGGATAATCAGTTTGCGAGTTCCTTCTATCAGAATTATACGGGACCATCAAGTGTGTCTCCGGGGTTCTCAGGATTCTTAAAAGTTGGAATTTCAGATTTGATGGAAGACTACAAATTGACAGCCGGAGTGCGTTTAGCAGCGAATTTCAACAACAGTGATTTCGGATTGTCGTTTGAGAATTTGAAAAACCGTTGGGACAAGAAAGTTTCATTGCAACGTCAGGGTCAAGAGATAACTCAGCAGTTTGCTGCTATTCGTGTTCAAACATACAACTTGACCCATGAATGGAAATATCCGTTTACCGAGACAAGCGCAATACGCTTGACAGCCATCGGTCGTAACGACCGCATTGTAGTGCTATCAAGTGATCCTTATACCGCTTCATTCAAGAATCAAAACGAATGGAATATTGGAGGAAAGGCTGAATATATTTTCGACAACACCTATATCAAGGGATTGAATTACCGCACAGGAACGCGCTTTAAAGCATGGGGAGAGCATTTCAGACAGCCGAATAAAATCAAAGAACAGAATTCTATTTATGTGGCTGGCTTCGATTTCCGCCACTATCAACAGATTCATCGCGATCTCACGTTTGCGTTTCGTTTGTGTGGAAGTAGTTCGTTCGGCGATTACAAAGTTGTGAATTATTTGGGGGGAGTTGACAATTGGCTAGGACAGAAAATAGATAACTCGGTCTTAGTTTCAAATACCCAGGGGTATACATTTCAGGCATTCGCTGGTCCGTTGCGAGGGTTTTATGTGAACGCACGAAATGGAAACAACTTCCTCCTGAGTAATTCGGAATTGCGTTTGCCGCTCTTCAGGTATTTGAGCAACCGATCAATTAAGTCAGACTTCGCAGATAACTTCCAAGTGATCGGATTCTTTGATATTGGTAGCGCTTGGACTGGCAAGAGTCCGTATGACGACGCGAACGATTTCAATACCATTACAGTTACGCAAACGCCGATAACGGTTCAGTTAAGAAGCAACAAGGAGCCGATTATATATGGATACGGATTTGGCTTGCGCTCCAAAGTTTTGGGATACTACATGCGCGCCGATTGGGCGTGGGGAGTAGACGATAAAACAGTTATGCCACGCGTATTCTACTTGTCGTTGAATCTCGATTTCTAATTACTTCAGATTCCACACGGTGTATGCCAACGTGTGCCCAACAGCTTTCAAAGTAGGTTTGCTAATCACGCTCATGTTGTCTGCGTGTGTGTGATGTGAGCTTCCGAATTCGAATTGAGTTCCCATGTAATTTGGACGCATATCAACAATGTCTAACGCAGGAATATTTGCTTGAATCATGAAGACGTGGTCATCGATGATTCCAGCGGTTTCTTCGTTTTGAAAATATTCACCGTAACCCAATTTAGCTGCATTGCCCCAGATGCGGTTCACGGCATTTCCAGCCGATTGCATAGAGTATCCCTCCTTGTTAAATCGTGCACCTTCGGCACCAACCATGTCTAAAAGAACGGCATAACGCATGGTACGTTGTGGCTTTTGCTTCGCCCACAACTGAGAACCCAAACACCAAGAAAGCGCATCGTTTTCTCCGTCAGGAGCCCACTCTGGTTTTCCTCCGTCTTCACTGTCGAATAGAATGAAATCAATTCCAATATCGGCAGGTAGATCTTTTGAAATACGCGCCAACTCGAGTAAAACACCAACACCACTTGCGCCGTCATTCGCGCCATCTATGGGTTGTTTGTGCTTGGTTGCATCGGGATCTTTATCGCCGTATGGTCTGCTGTCCCAATGGGCGGCTAATACAATGCGTTTCGTTGCATCTGAATGAACGGAAGCAATAATGTTACGCACGGGTGTGGTACCACCTTCCCAATTTGGCATAGATCCAACTTGTTCTTTAACCGTGCAATTGTAACTCCTGAATTTTTCAATGAGCCAATTTCCGCAAGCTGCATGATTTGCATTGCCTGGAACACGTGGACCAAATGAAACTTGTTTTTGAATGAAGGCATAACAACTATCGGTCATGAAATCGGCAGGTTCCAAGATGGCACCACTTTCAGTTGTGTTGTTTTCAGCTCCTTTCGATTTTTTGAAAAAAGGTTCGAACGTCTTGAATAGAAAGCCACCCACAACCAATACAACGAGCACAATGGCTATTACTTTTTTATTATTTTTCATGGGTCCAGGTTGTTCCTTCTTTTGAATCTTGAAGTTGAATGTTAATGGCTTTTAATTCGTCGCGAATTAAATCAGATGTTGCGAAATCTTTCTTTCCCTTTGCTTCAGCGCGCAAGCGAATGATTACTTGCATGAGGTCATTCGAAATATCATTCGAAGTACCGCTCACTTCAACTTGCAAACCAAGTACTTCAAACACGAATCCTTTAACCAACTTTTGCAAGCGGTCAATATCTGTTTGTGTCAATTGAATTTTATTATCTAGGCATGAGTTAATCACCTTCACCGCTTCGAACAAATGCGAGATAAGAATGGGAGTGTTGAAGTCATCGCTCATGGCCTCGTAACAATTCTTTTCCAACGCATCCATATCGTAGCTGCTTGAATCGCTTGCTGCAAGGGCATCTGCTTTCTCCACTGCTTGCATCAATCGTTCAAATCCTTTCTCTGCCGCCTTCAAGGCTTCATTGCTGAAATCTAACGTGCTTCTGTAATGGGCTTGCTGCATGAAGAAACGCACAACCATCGGAGAAAATCCTTTTTCTAATAGAGTATGTGTTCCAGAAAATAATTCATGTGGAAGGAAGGAATTTCCTAACGACTTCGACATCTTCTGTCCGTTAACAGTAAGCATGTTTGCATGCATCCAATAACGCACAGGAGCTTTTCCGCAGCATGCAGAATTTTGTGCAACTTCAGATTCGTGGTGCGGGAATTTCAAATCCATTCCACCACCGTGAATATCGAATTCTTCACCCAGATATTTCGTGCTCATTGCAGAACACTCCAAGTGCCATCCCGGGAATCCTTCACCCCAAGGTGAAGACCAACGCATGATGTGCTCAGGCGATGCCGCTTTCCACAACGCAAAATCGGCGAAGAAACGCTTCTCTTCTTGGCCGTCTAACTCACGCGTATTTTCAAGTAATTCGTCAACGTTTCTTCCGCTTAATTCACCGTACGGAAAAACGTCTTTGTATTTTTTTACATCGAAGTAAACACTTCCGTTTACTTCGTAAGCATATCCATTTTTAATGATCTCTTCAATCATGGCAATCTGTTCCATGATGTGTCCAGTAGCGCTTGGTTCAATGCTCGGTGGATGGTTATTGAACGCGCGCATCATGTCGTGGAAATACGTGGTGTATTTCTGCACGATTTCCATGGGTTCAACTTGTTCCAATTTCGCTTGCGCGCCAATGCGATCAACACCTTCATCGAACTCGGTGGTAATGTGTCCAACGTCGGTTATGTTTCGCACATAACGAACTTTGTATCCGAGAAAAGTGAGGTAGCGATAAACGGTGTCGAAGGTGACGAACGTTCTACAATTTCCCAAGTGTGCAAAATTGTAGACAGTAGGACCACACACATACATTCCAACGAATTGTTTGTGAAGGGGAGTGAACTTTTCTTTCGTTCGTGAAAGACTATTGTAAATGAACAAATCAACCATAGTGCAAAGAAACGAAGACAAATAAAAAAAGCCTCATTCATTGAGGCTTTTTATGAGGCTATTGCTTCCCGTTAAGAAACTTTTTTCGCAATTTCTTCCAACATGGTTGAAACCAAACGTGGCATTGGGTATTCAATCTCCCAACCCCAATCGTTCTTCGCTGAAGAATCGTCAATACTGTTCGGCCATGAATCGGCCAATCCTTGACGAAAATCGGATGCGTAGCTTATCTCAAATCCAGGTAAATGTTTTTGAATTTCTTCAGCCAATTGTTTTGGTGTGAAGCTTATTCCTGCAAGGTTGTATGAGCTACGAATTTTAATTTTCTCAGCATCCGATTCCATCAGTTGAATGGTAGCGCGAATGGCGTCTTCCATCATCATCATCGGTAGTTCGGTGTTTTCCGAAAGGAAAGAAGTGTATTTGTTTTCTTTCAACGCGGAATAAAAAATATCTACCGCGTAGTCTGTTGTTCCTCCGCCCGGAGCAGAGCGGTGTCCAATAAGACCAGGGTAACGCAGACTTCTAACATCTACGCCGTATTTCATGAAATAATATTCGCACCATCTTTCACCAGCTAGTTTCGAAATTCCGTAAACCGAGGTTGGTTCCATGATTGTGGTTTGTGCGGTTTGATCGGCCGGAGTAGTTGGCCCGAACGCCGCAATGGAACTTGGCCAAAACAAGCGGAATTTAAATTCTTTCGCAAGCTCAAGAATGTTCAAGAGTCCTTCCATGTTTAGCTTCCAAGCATACATCGGATTCTTTTCTCCAGTGGCGCTCAATAAGGCAGCCAACTGATAAACTTCTGTAACGGCATGGTCTTGCACGCAAGCGCGCAAAGCATCGGCATCTAGTACATTCAATTGAACATAAGGTCCATCTTCCGAAGAAACACTTTCAGCAGGCTGAATGTCGGCGCCAATCACATTGTTTTGTCCCAACTTCGAACGAAGGGCCATCACAAGCTCAATGCCTATTTGTCCTCTGCAACCGATAACCAATGCTTTTCTATTCGTGCTCATATTTAAAAAATGTTTTCAAAAATAGGTATTTTCGCGCCATGGCAATTCCTCAAATTGAAATAGAAGATTTCAATTATTCACTTCCCGAAGAACGCATTCGTGTCATTCCTTTGGAAGACCGAGCTGCTGCTAAATTGTTGGTCTATGAAAACGGAGAAATAACGGACACCGTTTTTTCGAATTTACACAACATTCTTCAGCAAGGAGATTTGCTCGTATTCAACAATTCGAAAGTCATTCCGGCACGCATTATTTTTCAAAAAGAGTCGGGTGCCTTCATAGAAATCATGTGCCTCGCACCCTTCGGAACCTCCTACACAGAAGCCTTTTCGGCACATGATAGCGTTTCCTTCACCGCATACATCGGAAATTCAAAACGATGGAAAGAAGGAAAATTAGAATTGAAAATCAATTGGAACAATTCCTCCGAAAGCGTCTTCATCGAAAGAAAAGGAATTGAGAAAGATGCCTTCATCGTAGAATTCACCTGGAACTTCAACGCTGTTTTCTCTGAAGTCATTGAGGCAATCGGGCAAGTCCCGCTGCCACCGTACTTCCAACGCAAGCCAGTGGCCAACGATGTTGGCAGATACCAAACCGTCTTCGCGAAAACCGAAGGCTCCGTTGCCGCACCC
>JBILOU010000092.1:0-5336 GCA_044374295.1 Flavobacteriales bacterium
ACAAATTCGGAGGAAGTTTCAGTAAGTATTTTAAAAGCAATGATTATATTTTAGAAACAGACGGATACGTAGATTACGGAATAACGAACAAAGACATTCGTGGAAGAGGAGGAATTGGATTGACTTATTACCCAAAGAAATTTGTCCGAACGTACGTCCGATTTGGTGATTATTACGACATGATCAACACCTTCTCTTCATTCAGTTCTGTATTTAGTCGAAGCAATTACGTGCGAGCAAAGATGATTAGCATAGAACAACGCATGGAGGTTGTGAACGGGCTTTATGCCTCGTTAACTTATGAGTTTTGCGATCAAATGCCGATTAACAATCTTATTCAGGACGTCTGGTCTTCCGAGTTGTTCGGAGATTTAAATGATCCAATTGATTTTCAACGCTACACCAAATCAGAGTTCAATTTGAATCTGCAATGGCGTCCAGGACAAACCTATTATTACAAACGAAATAGAAAAGTAGTAACCGGATTCAAAAATCCAGAGTTCAAATTCAATTATCGAAAAGGCGTACCAGGTATGTTCGGCAGTGAAGTGAATTTCGATTACATTGAATTGAAGATCCACGACGATTATCAACTACCACGATTTGGAACTGGCGAATGGACGGTGCAAGGAGGTTCATTTGTAAATAAGTCGAATCTTCGCCTGTTGGAATACAAATACTTCAGAGGATCTGATTTGTTCTTCTTCTCTGATCCGAACGCTTCGTTCCAATTACTTGATCAAGTTTTTCTGACACCCAATGCCTACTACAGAGGGAATTACGTTCACAGTTTTAACGGTATGTTCTTCAATAAAATTCCATTGTTGAATAGATTGAAATTGAATGAGCTTGCGGGTAGCGCCTTCATCGCAATTCCAAGTGAGAACTTTATACATCAAGAGATTTTTGTTGGAATTCAAAAGCAAATTCGAATCAAAGAACAATTATTCAGATTGGGAGCCTTCTTGGTTACATCCGATTCGAATCTCGATAAGGCGAATTACACTTTTAAATTTGGAATCAGCTTTTGGAATACTTACACAAAAAAATGGAGTTATTAAGTCGCATTTGAATTGTGGCACTATCTTTATAAACGAATTAAAAACAATTGCTATGAAAAAGCTATCTCTCTTTTTAGGTTTCGCTCTTCTACTTCTTGCAGGTTGTAAGACAAATGAGAACCTTGGCGAAAAAGTAAACGAACCTTTCACAGGTAACAAGTACGAGTCGAATGATCGTTACTTCAGAGGAACCGGAAAAGGTCAGTCGATGGATGAAAACATCTCTCGTAATAAGGCAGATCTTCAAGCAAAGAAAGTCTTAGCTCAACAAGTTGAAACGAATGTTAAAGTTGTAACAGACCAGTACTTGGGTGAAACGGAATTGAATAATCGTTCTGAAATTACTGACAAATTCCAGTCTTTAGCTCGTGAAGCTACAAACACACAAATTGCTGATTTACGTAAGATTGGAGAAGAAAAGTATAAAATGCCTGATGGTACTTTTACAACATACATCGCTTATGAAATTCACAAACGCGATATGTATCGCTTCATGAAAAAGCAAATCAAGTTGAACTCAAAATTGAATGATGCAGAGCGCAAGACCATTGAAGATATGATCGATGAAGAATTGAAAAAAGCGGAAGCTTTAGGAGATTAATTTCAACATGAAATAAAAATAAAAAGGTGCTTATGCACCTTTTTTGTTTTCACCACCTCTGTTCTTTGATTGGTATTTCGGTTTGAAGTTTCGCTTTCCTCCTCCTCCTCCTCCGCTACCCCCATGTCGAGGCTTTCCATTTCCTTTTCCTTTCATTACCGGATTGTATTCTGGAACAGCGCCATAACTTTCAGCAACCGGTAGCTTCTCAACATCTTGTTGAATAAGCATTTCAATCTTTTTGAATTTCACTTGATCTTCCGGAGAGACAAATGTTACTGCTTCTCCAAAAGCATCTGCTCTTCCAGTTCTTCCAATGCGGTGAACATAATCTTCAGCATCGCCCGGAACATCGTAGTTCACAACACAATCAATTCCTTTAATGTCAATTCCTCTGCTCACAACATCCGTTGCCACCAAAACCGCGCATTTGCGATTTCTAAATTCGTTTAATGAATGCTCTCTCTCGCTCTGCTCCAAGTCACTGCTCATCATTAACGATGAAATTCCTTTCTTTCGCAAAGCACTATGAATGTTTATTACCCCAGACTTCGTGCTGCTGAATACAATGGTTGTCTTTTCTTTTCTTTCGAAAAGATAATCTACCAAAATCGGAATTTTCTGATTCGGGAAAACCACAAATGCACCTTGCGTAACATTAGCCGGTGGCTTCGATAGCGCAATGTTAATGGTGATAGGATCATTCAAAAATCCTCGAGATAAACTAAAGATGGTATCAGGCATGGTTGCCGAGAACAGCAATCCTTGTCTGTTATCTGGTGTCTGAGCAATGATGCGTTGTATGTCGGGTTGGAACCCCATGTCCAACATACGATCGGCTTCATCGAGAATAAGAAACTTCAATTTAGAAAAATCGACGTATCCCAAATTGATATGCATGTTCAATCTTCCAGGAGTAGCAACAATAATGTCTGTTCCTGTTGTTAACGCATGCTTTTCTTGCGTAAAAACTTTCCCATCACTTCCTCCATAAATAGGCATTGAAGAGATGTCAGTGAAATATCCGTAAGCCGAAATGGCTTGATCTATCTGTGTTGCAAGTTCTCTTGTTGGAACAACAATAAGCGCTGAAACTGAATTTCTATTTGTTTCTTGAATAATGCTGTGAATAACGGGAAGCAAGAATGCAGCTGTCTTTCCCGTGCCTGTTTGAGCAATGCCTAGAACATCTTTTCCTTGCAAAATATGCGGAATCGATTCCCTTTGAATGGGAGTCGGTTTTTGAATCCCCATGGAATCTATTCCTTGTATTAAATCTTCATTCAGTCCTAAACTCGAAAAATTTTCTTCACTACTCATAATACAAAGGTCTAACATTCTTCGAGTGTT
Organism: Flavobacteriales bacterium; assembly: GCA_044374295.1. Taxonomy (GTDB): domain Bacteria; phylum Bacteroidota; class Bacteroidia; order Flavobacteriales_D; family Sanyastnellaceae; genus CAIZGX01. The sequence goes on from JBILOU010000092.1 coordinate 3,013, forward strand.
TTAACAATATGCCTATTTTTGTTGAGTGAAGAAGATCTTATTTATCGCCCTACTCTCTTTGTTCAGTCAATTGTCGGCTAATGCCCAATTGAGTGAACCCAATAAAAAATCTGACTATCCTTTCATCAAGCCGGAACTCATTCTCGATGGAAGATTAACCTTGGTAAGCAACGAAGGTGCTCGTCTTGGTGGATTTCGCTTGGGGGTTGAAATGAATCGCGTCAATCGTTTCGGATTCGGTTATTACTCTTTTTCTAACGGAGTTCAAACGGAATCACTGAATGAAATTTCATCAAATATTGTTTCTGCAGATTTAGAACTGAACTACTTGTCGCTGTATTACGAACGAGTTTGGCTTTTCACGAAGAAATATGAATGGAGTTCTACCATTCATGTTGGAGCTGGAAATGTTTCAGGTTCTTTCACCTACGGAAATGGCGCTGTTGGAAACTACAGTGAACCTGTGCAATTAACTGAAATTAGTACAACGCTTTACAGGCACTTGACATACTTCATGTCAGTTGGAGGAGGTATCGGATATAGACAAACGCGCAATGCACCAACGGAGTTATTGCCTATTTACAATGCCCCAATTTTTATTGTTAAATTTAGGTTTCAACCCATTAAAGGAATTCGAGGGCTTTGGAACAAAGACATACGTAAACGATATTGATTCATGAATTCTTTCGAAGCACAAATCAGAGTTTCTGAACTTTCAGAACAGTTGAATGCACACAATTACAATTATTATGTGTTGAATGCTCCTGTTATTTCAGATCAGGAATTCGATTTCTTGTTGAAGGAATTAGAGCAACTTGAACTTCAATTTCCCGAATTGAAATCACCGAACAGTCCAACCCAACGTGTTGGTGGAGATATCACAGACAAGTTCGAAAAGGTTACCCACAAAAGTCCAATGCTCTCACTTTCTAATTCATACAATCAAGAAGAGATTCAAGATTGGGCGCAGCGCGCGATTGAATTGGCAGGAAAGCCCATTGAATTTGTAATGGAATTGAAGTACGACGGTGTGGCAATAGCGCTTTGGTACAAGAACGGTCAACTGGAACGTGCCGTAACACGTGGAGATGGATCTGTGGGTGAAGACGTCACCACAAACGTTAGAACTATTTCCAGTATTCCTCTTCAATTAAAAGGCGATTTCCCATCTGAATTTGAAATTCGAGGAGAGATATTTATGCCGAAGGGCGTCTTTCAAAAATTAAATGAAGAACGCGCAGAAGCTGGTGAAGAGCTTTACGCTAACCCAAGAAACACGGCTGCGGGAACCTTAAAGCAACAAGATTCAAAAGCGGTAGCAAAGCGTAAACTCGATTGCTTTTTGTATTTCGTTTTGAATAACGATTCATCCATTGAAACACACAGCGAGCGCGTGAGTCACGCGAATACCTGGGGATTCAAAACACCGGATTCTTCCAAGCGAATGATTGAAACCACCCCAACGGTGGAAGGAATTATGTCGTTTATTTCTTATTGGGACCAACATCGCAGCAATCTTCCATTTGAGATTGATGGAATTGTAATTAAAGTGAACGAAGTTCAATTGTGGGATGAATTGGGCATGACCGCCAAGAGTCCGCGTTGGGCCATTGCATACAAATTCAAGGCTGAAAGTATTAGCACGAAGTTGTTAAGTATCACCTATCAAGTAGGAAGAACAGGAGCCATTACTCCGGTTGCCAACCTCTCTCCTATCCAATTGGCAGGAACTACCGTAAAACGAGCCTCGTTGCACAACGCAGATCAGATTGAGCGATTAGATATTCGCGTAGGTGATTTTGTTTGGGTGGAAAAAGGAGGCGAAATTATTCCAAAGGTTACAGCCGTTGATACAACACAACCGCGCGGTGCCGAAAGCATGCATGAATACATTTCGAATTGTCCTGAATGCGGAACACATCTAGTTCGGTTGGAAGGAGAAGCATTGCATTACTGTCCAAATGACACGCAATGTCGCCCGCAACTCATCGGTAAGCTCGAACATTTCATTGGAAGAAAAGCCATGAATATTGAAGGATTGGGAACTGAAACAGTTGCTGGGTTACTTGCATCTGGATTAATAAATGATGCTGGAGATCTGTATTCATTGACCTACGATCAATTGATTGGTTTAGAATTTCAGGTGGGTGAAGAGGGCGAAGAAATGAAGAAACGTTCACTTCAAGCCAAGAGTGTTGAAAATTTATTGAAGGGATTAGAGCAAAGCAAGCAGGTTCCATTTGAACGTGTTTTGTTTGCATTGGGAATTCGTCATGTGGGTGAAACTGTCGCAAAGAAAATTGCACGTGCTGTAAAGTCGTTAG
>JBILOU010000045.1:0-18132 GCA_044374295.1 Flavobacteriales bacterium
TTTCGTACCCACAAAACAAAAAACTATGTCAGTTAAAATTAGATTACAGCGCCACGGTAAGAAGGGTAAACCATTCTTCCACATTGTTGCCGCTGATGCGCGTTCACCGCGTGATGGTAAATTCATTGAGCGTATCGGAAGCTACAATCCGAACACCAATCCTGCTACAATTGTGTTAGACACAGACAAAGCAGTTACTTGGTTGTTTAACGGAGCGCAGCCTACAGACACTGCTCGTGCAATTCTTTCTTACAAAGGTGTTTTATACAAAGCACACTTGAACAAAGGAGTAAAGAAAGGTGCATTGACACAAGAACAAGCTGATGCTAAATTCAACGCTTGGTTAGATTCTAAAGAGGCTAGGATTCAAGCGAAACGCGACGGTCTTTCTTCTGCTAAAGAATCTGCTTTAGCTGAGCAATTGAAAGCTGAGCGTGCGGTTAACGAAGCGCGTATTGCTGCTCGTGCTGCTGCAGAAGCTGCTGCTCACGCAGAAGCTAATCCAGTTGTAGAAGAAGAAGTTGTTGCTGAAGAAGTTGTAATTGCTGAAGAAGCTCCTGCAGTTGAAGAGGCTCCAGCTGCTGAAGAGGCACCTGCTGCTGACGAAGCACCTGCTGCTGAATAATTCAGTATATAAGTCATTCAAGAAAGGGAAGCAAATCGCTTCCCTTTTTTTATATCTTCAAGTCATGAACCAAGTTTCTGAGAAAGCAATATGTTTTACGAATCGCGTGTTAATGGTTCGTCCCGCAGCGTTCGGATATAACATTGAAACCGCAGAGAGCAATGCGTTTCAAAATCAAGTGGCCTTGTCTCGTGATGAAATTCTTAACCAGGCGCTCATTGAGTTTGATCGTGCTGTTGAAATTCTTCGGGATGCGGGTGTTGAAGTGTTTGTTGCGCAGGACACTTCGTTTCCAGAAAAACCTGACGCTGTTTTTCCGAACAATTGGATCTCTTTTCATTCCAACGGAGAGTTGATTTTGTATCCCATGGAAGCCCGCAATCGCAGATGCGAAAGGCGATTGGAATTGGTGGTGGAACTTCAACAAAAATTGAATTTCTCACAAGTTTTTGATTTGAGTTATTTCGAAGAGAAGTCCATGTTTTTGGAAGGGACGGGAAGCGTTGTCTTCGACCATGAGAATAGAAAAGCGTATGCTGCAATTTCTTCTCGAACCAATGAAGAAGTGTTGAATGAACTATGCGCTCATCTCAATTACAATCCAATTTTATTTCATGCTGAAGATGAATTGGGGCAAGCTATTTATCACACAAATGTGATCATGTGTGTGGGAACGAATTTCGTTGTCATTTGCCTTGAAGCAATTGCCTTAGCAAGTGAGCGCTTACTCATTTTGGAAACTATTCGAAACTCTGGTAAGGAAATCGTCGATATTTCAATGAGTCAGCTTAGAAATTTCGCAGGAAACATGCTGGTTCTAAAAAATGGGGAAGAGGAAAATTTGCTTGTTCTTTCAGCGACAGCGAAGGAAAGTTTGAATCAGAATCAATTGAATTTTCTTTCGGAAAGAGTGCGTTTAGTTGTTCTTCCAATTGAAACAATAGAAACCATTGGTGGCGGAAGCGCGCGATGTATGTTAGCAGAGATTTTCTAACGAACATATGTCATAGCTTTGCCTCATGAATATTACCCGGTTTACGCTTCTTTTTGCACTAACATCATTTGTTGTTTTTGCTTCGTGCAAGAAAGATTGTCCTCCTGATACTGTAATTGAAAATCCAACTGTGCTTGTTGGATATCAGCAATACGGGGTTCCTTTCGACAGCGTGCCAGAAACGAAGAATATTATCATGTACGAAGTTAATCTGCGTGCATTCAGTTCAAGTGGAGATCTTCAAGGGGTAACCAATAAACTTGATCAGTTAAAGGCCTTGAATGTTAACGTCATTTGGCTCATGCCAATTTATCCAATTGGACAAATCAATTCCGTGAATTCACCATACTGCGTCAAGAATTATTATGAAGTTGGCAGTGAATACGGGACACTTGCAGATTTACGCACACTCACTACCGAAGCACACAACCGCAACATGGCTGTTGTGGTCGATTGGGTGGCTAATCACACCGCCTGGGACAATCCTTGGATCACACAGCACCCGGAGTGGTATTCACAAGACGGCGCGGGAAACATCGTTATTCCTCCAGGAACCAATTGGAATGATGTCGCTGATTTGAATTTCAGTAACGCGACTATGCGGGTGAATATGATTGACGCAATGAAGTATTGGACATTGGAAGCGAACATCGATGGATTTCGTTGCGACTATGCAGACGGTGTTCCGTATGACTTCTGGAAGCAGGCCATCGATTCACTCAATACGATTCCAAATAGAAATTTAATTTTTCTTGCTGAAGGAACACGTGCCGATCACTACGACGCAGGCTTTGAAATGACTTATGCTTGGGATTTTTATACTTCCATAAAAAATGTATTTGCGGGAAGTGCACCTTCAACCATATACACGACGAATACTTCAGAGTATGCCGGTGTTCCTGCGGGAAAGCGCAAGCTTCGTTTTACCACGAACCACGATCAAAGCGCTTGGGAAGCAACGCCCATGACTTTGTTTAACGGAAAGGCTGGCGCTACATGCGCTTCAGTAATTACGACTTATTACAACGGAGTGCCTTTGATCTACACCGGACAAGAAGTTGGAAGAGTGAGCACGGTTCCGTTCTTTTCGAATTCTCCGATAAACTGGACTGTGAATTTGGATATGCAGCAGAACTACCGCGACATGCTTTCGTTCTATTCACAGTCTGCGGTGTCGCGCTATGGGACAGCGGTTCCTTATACCGCGACAGATGTTGTTTGTTTTAAAAAGGTGCTGAATGCCGATCAGGTTTTGGTAATTGCCAATGTTAGAAATGCCACAACGAATTACTCCATTCCAACGGCTTTGTTGAATTCAACGTGGACGAACGCCTTAACAGGAGCCTCGGTTACCTTGGGAAGTTCGCTGTCGTTAACAGCGTACCAGTATTTAATTTTGAAGAATTAGCATTTATTCCAAATGTCCGAACTCGCCGCGTTCAAACTGGTGGAACGCATCCATGAGTTCTTGCTTGGTATTCATTACGAAAGGACCGTATGCTGCGATAGGCTCTAGAATAGGTTCTCCAGAAAGAATAAGAATGGTTGCGTCTTCGGTGCAAGAGATGGTGAAAGATTCTCCGTCGTTGCTGAACAATGCAAAGTGACTGGTTCCAACTTGGTGTTCTTCATTCACAACGATGTTTCCTTCAATCACAAGAGCAGCTGTATTGTTTCTTTCACTGAATGAAAAAGTAGCGGATCCGCCAGCTTTCAATTTTACGTTGAAGAGATTCACTTCGGTGAAAGTTGAAGCAGCACCTTTGTTGAATTCAAAATTCCCAGCAATGACTTCCACAATACCGGCGTTGTTCGGAAGTTCAATTTTCGGGATATTCGAATTTAGTATTTCCTGATATTTTGGTTTTGAAAGTTTATCTGCGGCGGGAAGATTAACCCACAATTGAACCATAGAAAAAATGCCACCGGCCTTCGAAAATTCTTGTTCGTGATATTCTTTGTGAAGAACACCCGAAGCCGCGGTCATCCACTGTACATCACCTTCGCCAATAACGCCGCTGTTTCCAGCACTGTCGTGATGCGCAACCTTTCCTTTGTAGGCAATAGTAACGGTTTCAAAACCTTTGTGCGGATGAACCCCAACACCTTTTTGCACATCTGTCGGAGGGAAGTAATGCGGGGAGGCATAATCAAGCATAATGAACGGATTCATACGCTCCATGCTCAAATAATAATCGGGAATAAAGTGATGAACCTTGAAGCCATCTCCAACGAAATTTGTTGGCGGCGGCGGTATAATGGATTGAAGTGTTCTTTTCATAAGTGGTGCAAAATTACATCATTATCTTCGCAGCATGAACAAAGACGAAATGCACTGCTTGGGGAAGATTACCAAGCTACATGGATACAAAGGCGAGCTGACGGTTTTTCTAGATACCGCGAGGGTGGCAGATTACAAGGATTTACAGTTTTTATTTTTGGAAATAAAGGGAAGTTTGGTTCCTTATAAGATTGAATTATTTGAACCGAAAACGAATGATTCGGTGAAGGTTAGATTGGCCGGAGTAACCGATGAAGCCACAGCGAAATCGTTATTAAAATCTATGGTCTATGTACGTTTAACCGAACTCTCTGTGAAAGATGAAGACCGAAGAGACATGGTCAATTGGGTCGGATACGAAGTCTTCGATCAAACTCACGGAAACATTGGAGTAGTGGAAGAAGTAGTGGAAAATAGAAAGAATCCGCAACTGGAAATTCGTCACAATACAGGTAAATTAATCTTACTTCCCCTTCAACCGGAATTCGTTCTGGAAATCGATGACGAAAGTCAGACCGTTTCAACAGCAGCGCCTGAAGGACTGATAGAGTTGTACTTAGAGTAATTAATCAACATTTCAAACCGCAATTGGTTAAGAAAGGTTCGAGATTCATGAATTCTCGTCCCTTTTTTTATTATTACCTTTGCCGAACGATTCAATGATAGTCGAACCAAAAATTTATTCATGACAAACATCGGTACACGTCCCGAAGGCGCAACACTAGCGTACCTCGGTCTTAAACATGTTTCCACTGCATATTGGAACATGACACCTGCAGAATTGGTTGAAGAGACCATCCTACTCTCTCAGGGAACACTCACGAATACGGGCGCTTTAGCCATTGACACCGGAGAATTTACCGGCAGATCTCCAAAAGATAAGTTTATTGTAAAGGATGCTTCAACCGAAAACAGCGTTTGGTGGAGCCAGTTCAACATTCCATTCGATTCAGATAAATTCACACGCTTGTATGAGCGTATGTGTGCTTACCTGAATGGAAGAGAAGTATATGTTCGCGACGCTTATGTTTGCGCGGATCCTCGCTACCGCATGAATGTGCGCGTAGTAACTGAATTTCCATGGAGCAACATGTTCGCAAGTAACATGTTCTTGCGTCCAACTGCTGAAGAATTAACAACCATGACCCCAGAGTGGCATGTCATCTGTGCACCTGAATTCATGGCCGATCCAGAAATCGACGGAACGCGTCAGCACAATTTCGCAATCATCGACTTCACCAAGAAGATGGCGATCATTGGCGGAACCGGTTATACAGGAGAGATTAAAAAAGGAATTTTCACGGTGTTGAATTACGTTCTTCCACACGAGAAGAATGTATTGTCTATGCACTGTTCAGCGAACGTGGGTAAAGACGGAGACACTGCTGTGTTCTTCGGACTTTCTGGAACGGGTAAGACAACATTGTCTTCCGATCCGAATAGAAGATTGATTGGAGATGACGAGCACGGTTGGACAGATACGACTGTCTTCAACTTTGAAGGTGGCTGTTACGCGAAGACCATTGACTTGTCGCGCGAAAAGGAACCTCAGATTTACGATGCCATTAAGTTTGGTGCGTTGCTAGAGAACATTGGTTTTGAAGACGACGGAGTTACTCCAGATTACGCAGATAGCGCGAAGACAGAGAACACACGTGTAAGCTATCCATTGGAGCACATCGATAACACGATGAATCCAAGTGTGGGTGGTATTCCGAAGAATATTTTCTTTTTGACTTGTGATGCGTTCGGTGTGTTGCCTCCAATTAGCAAACTAACGAAAGAGCAAGCGATGTATCAGTTCATTAGCGGATACACTGCTAAGGTGGCTGGAACAGAAGCTGGAATTACCGAGCCAACAACCACATTCAGTGCTTGCTTTGGTGCGCCTTTCTTGCCGTTGCATCCAACTTCTTACGCAGAGATGTTAGGTAAGAAGATTGACGAGAGTGGAGCACAAGTTTGGTTAATCAACACCGGCTGGTCTGGAGGTTCTTATGGAGTAGGAAGTCGCATGAAGTTGAGTTTTACTCGCGCCATGATTACTGCTGCGTTGGAAGGAAAGTTGAACGATGTTGAATTCGCTACGCATGAAGTATTCGGATTGGCTATGCCAACGGCTTGTCCAGAAGTCCCTGCAGAAATGTTGAATCCGCGTAACACGTGGTCAGACAAGGATGCATACGATGCAAAAGCAAATGAACTTGCAGAGAAGTTTGTAACGAACTTCGAGAAGTTTAAAGACTACGCAAGTGAAGCATTACTTTCTGCTTCGCCGAAGGTGAAAGCATAATATTATTTTTTGAAATGAAACAGGCCTGTTGCATTGGATTAATTCTTCTGCTGCAGGCCTGTTCATCTTCAGAGCAAGAAAATTCTCATTCTATTTCGAAGGGGAATGAACGTTCTGTTTTTACGAAGCATGAAGAGAACATTCTGACTTTTCTTAATTCGGAATACGAAACCAGTGTTTGGGCTAGCTTGGTTGAGCTCAGCACTTGGGCCGATTCGTTGAAGAAAAACGAGTACACCTTGCTTGTCCCGTCAGATGCTGTTTTGCGGAATAAAGGGTTAGATAAATATCAAGCTCTTGTACCGTCCTCCAACAGAGCTGAATTAAATAGAGAAATTGGTCATCACCTGATTCCAGGTCGCATTTCATTTGTGAACCTTCCTGACACCGTTTTGAAAAATGTGAATGGGGAGAGTTTAATCTACAATTCGTCCGCAAAAAAACTTACGGAGTTTGAGATCACAGCGGTTGAGCGGGATTTAAAGTTAGGGCGAGTAATTAGAGTAAGATAAGAAAAGATAAGAGGGGGAAGAGAGGGTAAGAGATGGGGGGAGATGTTTCACCGCAGGTTTGATCGCAGAGCGATTGATTCGAAGAATTGATTATCGTAGATGATAGATCGCCTTGGCGATTTAAGCGTAATGCGTCATCATTTCAATGCGAAGAGAATGCAACGCATTCTCAATAGCCGGGTTGCCCACTGCAGCTTCCATTTCCAGAACGAAATTACTGAGGTACATTGCGTTGTCGTTCGGATTGACTTTCGAATAAGACACTTTAAATAATTCAAGAATATCGCTCTTCGCTTGTAGAATGTTCGCCCACGTGTGTTCGCTTACATACATCTGTAACGAAACATTGTGGTCGAACTCTTCGCGAATGTTGCGAATCATTTCCAACTGCAACAAGGTACATGTCATGCCCGAACGATTACTGCGCAATACCACGCTACTTGGGCGTGACCTTTCCAACATAACAATCAAGCGCTCGTAGGCTGAAAGACGCAAGGAAGCAAGCGCACTTGCATTTGATTTGCGCAATTCCAACTGCCAACGTTGCTCATTGTGACGATGCTGTTTTTCCATAAGGAAAAAAATAATTGTCCCAGCAATGATCAAACTTATAGCGACCAATAGAAATGTAAGAGATGCGTTCATGTTACAAAGAAACTTCTTAATTGTTGATGGTGCAAATGGTATATTTGAATGTATGAAAAAATATATTCTTCTGCTTCTGTGCATGGCTTCCATTCAGGTATTCGGACAGCCGCTTTTGCGTTCCTATACCACTCCAGTGAGTGCGGGCGGATTTTATCTTCAGAACCCTTGGGCGGGAGGATTAAACTCTTGTCAGGTTTCGAGAATAGATGCCAACGGTGATGGAAACAAGGATATTTTTATTTTCGATCGAATTGGTTCGCGCATTTCTATTTTCATAAACATGGGCGATGTGCAAGGTGATACATATTATAGATATACCCGTGAATATAATTCAGCGTTCCCGACAGGGCTTGTAAATTGGGTTTTGCTGCGCGATTACAACTGCGATGGGAAGGAAGATATTTTCGCGAATTATTACAGCGGAATTAAATTGTGGAAGAACACCTCCTCGAACGGTGTGTTGTCTTTTGAACCTGTTGACAATGGAGCGACAATTCAGTCGAATTATGATTTTGGAAGTCCGTTTTCTGCGCCGATATATACCGTGAGTTTGGATGTTCCTTCAATCACAGATTACGACGGAGACGGTGACTTGGATATTTTCTCGTACACTGAACAATCGACAACCGTTTATTTCTTCAAGTCAATGCAATCGGAAACGGGAAACTGTGAAATAACGAACTTCATCTGTGGGAACAGGTGTTACGGTATGTTCGGAGAAAGTCCAGAGAGTTTTTCAATTTTAGAAGGAGCCGATTTCGATTGTGGATTCAACGTAACCGATCCACGCTCAAGTGAGCGCCTGCATACGGGTAGTTCAATTTGTTCCATTGACCTCGATAACAACGGGATAAAAGATTTTGTCATCGGAGATGTTTCTGAAAATAATTTGGGTGCTATCTTTTTTGAAAATGCATTGAATGGGCTCGACAGTGCAACCACCGTTCAATTCGATTTTCCCGCTCAAGTTGGAAACTCTCTCCCTGTCAATTTACCTCTGTTTCCATGCGCGTATTACGAAGACGTGAACAACAATGCAGTGAGCGATTTGCTTGTCTCTCCGAATGCATACGCAACAGCGGAAGATGTAAAAAGCCTCTGGTACTATCAGAATGTTGGTGGAGAATCAACTCCGAATTTTCAATTTACACAAGACGATTTCCTTCAACACGATATGATTGAATTGGGCACAGGTGCTTATCCGGTATTGGAAGACATGAATGGCGATGGATTGAAAGATTTACTTATTACAAATCGAAAGTCTTTCGATCCGATTACTCCGAGTAACATCCACACTTCGAGAATCTTTTGTTATTACAACAACGGAACACTTACAGTTCCTTCATTCGATTTCAACTCGAACAACTGGCTGCCTTTGGCAACGGATACGCTGGATAGTAAATACATCACCTTCGGAGACGACGACGGAGACGGAGATAGAGATTTGTTGATTGGTGTTCAAAATGGATATTTGGTTCGTTATGAAAATGCGGCTTCAACAGCGACTGGATATTCTTTTTCTGACAACGGAGAGTTGTTGAAGGATAACAACGGAATTGCGATAGATGTGGGTCAATTCGCAACTCCGCAATGGGTAGACTTGAACGAAGACGGTTTATTAGATTTAGCAGTGGGAGAGAAGAACGGTAACGTGAACTATTATGCGAACAGCGGAAGTTCAACTGTGGCTTCGTATGTTTTTCAGGAAGATACTTTGGGTGGAATGGTGGCTTCAAATATTCTAGGAATATTCGGATACAGCGTTCCACATTTTTTCAAGAATGAAGCGAACGAATGGGAAGTTTTGTTGGGAACCGAAACCGGACAGGTGAATCATTTCTCGGATGTATCTGGAAATCTTTTGGGCGACTTCACCTTGGACACAGCAGACTTCGAAGGCATTAATGAAGGCGAACGCTGCGCGGTTTGGTTCGAAGACATTACAGCCGATGGGAAGCGCGATTTGTTCATTGGACAAATAGGAGGAGGGCTGGGCTTTTATTCAAGTGATACAATTATTTCAGTGAATGAAACGCTATTCAACGATATTCAAGTTTATCCTAATCCGGTTAGTACACAATTGTCCATCGACGCCGGTTCGAATTGGAATGAGGTTACTGCTATAGAATTGTATGATTTAAGTGGAAGAAAGGTTTGGTCTGAACGCGTGAATGCAAGAACCACACTTGTGAATCTTTCGAACTTCTCTGAAGGGATTTATATTTTGAAATTGAACGGAACTGCCGTTCGGAAGAAGATTGTGGTTAGGAAGTGATTCCTTTCCAAATCTTGTAGCTCTCTTCTGCTTGAATTTCAAGCATACTGAGGCCATTGCAATAGCGAGCGCCGCGCGAGATGCCTTCTTGAAGGAAGGCTGTTCTCTCTGGATTGTAGATCAAGTCGTACAACACATGCTGATCTGTAAGACACGAATAATCCAAGTCTGGCTTTTCTTCGTTGTGCGGGAACTGCCCAACTGGCGTGGTATTCACAATGAGTTTGCACTTCTCGAGCAACAAGGGTGTCACCTGGTCGTAAGAACAGGTTTGATCGTTTTGCGGATTTCGACTGACAAAAAAATAACGGATACCTAATTCCTTCAACACATAAGCCACCGCCAACGATGCTCCTCCGGTGCCGAGTATGAGGGCGGTTTCTACTCTGTTTTCAATGAGTGGAAGTAACGTCCGTTTGAAGCCAATGTAATCGGTGTTGTGACCAATCCAACGGTTGTTCTCCATACTTACACAATTCACAGCGCCAATGGCTTTCGCCGCAGGCGCAAGCTCGTCGAGGTACTGAATAATTTCTTGTTTGTATGGAATAGTAACATTGAATCCTGCGAGTCCTTGCATTTCGGGCAAGTCTCGAATGCCAACGATAGAATTTAATTCAATATTGATATATTGCTCTTCTTGTGGAACATCTTTCGTAGAATCTTGTGAAGCATCTTGTGAAACATCTTTCGCAATATCCTGTCTCTGAAATTTAGACGTGAAATATTTTTGTGAAAAAGAATGCCCTAACGATTTCCCTAAAAGCCCATATGTTTTCATGACTTCGAGCCAAACTTATTTTTCAAATAAGCAAAAACCATAGGAGCAAGAGAGATCAAGATGATCAGAATAACAACCGCTTCGAAGTGCTTCTGAACGAATTCAAATTGTCCGAGGAAGTAACCGGCTAGCGTCATACTCACAATCCAAAGCGCGCCACCGAAGATGTCATAAGGAAGGAATTTCTTTCTGTAGTCCATCTTCCCAACTCCAGCAACAAACGGAGTAATGGTGCGAACGATTGGAACGAAGCGCGCCATGATAATGGCTTTCGTTCCGTGCTTCGTGAAGAACTCTTTGGTTTTTGTTAAATGCTTTTGCGCAATAAGTGGTTTGCCTCTGAATTTCATTGCTACGATTTTCGACCCGAAAAATCTTCCAATGAAGTAGTTGCATTGATCTCCGAGAATAGCTGCAATTATGAGCAAAAGAAAAAGCATGGTAAGGCTTAAGTTGTTCTGTCCCGCACACAAAGCACCTGCTGCGAATAACAAAGAATCTCCAGGAAGGAACGGCATGACTACCAATCCAGTTTCAACAAAGATGATGAGGAATAAGATGGCATAAAACCAAACGCCGTATTCATTCAACAAGAGAGGAAGCTCTTCATTCAAATGCAGAACTAAGTGCAAAAAAGATTGTATCATTTCCATATTAAAGCGAACACTTGATTTCGGGTGCACATTGTTCTGCGTACCCCTGAACACCACCGGCAAGGCTGTAAATAGTGTCTCCAGGGAATTTCTTTTCAATCATATACACCAAAGCATCCGAACGTTTTCCACTGTTGCAATGGAAGACAATTGGATTTTCTTTTGGAAGGGAAGGGTACTTTTCAATCACGTGTTCCATTGGAATGTGCATTCCATCTAACGTGCAAATTGCCACTTCATATTCTTCACGAATATCTACCAACAAATGTGGTTTGTTTTCGTTTTTCCAGATAAGTAATTCCTCAGGCTGCAGGTGTTGCATATTATCCTTTCATTTTTGAAACAATGTCTTCAGGAAGGTAATCGAAGAACGTATCTCCACGCAACCCCATGCGCAGACATTCCAATGGAATGGTTTCATTCTCTGCAATGTTTCCGAGGTTTACGTTTGCCCCGCAATGTTTGATGAAATAAACCTGCTGTGCTTTCTTCGGTGCTTCCCAAATAATATCGTTTCCGTTGATTTTAGATAGTATCTTATTGATAAGCATCACGTGTGCTTGTCCGCTTGGACGATAGATTCCAACTGTTCCGCTTTCGCGTGCTTCAGCAATCACTTTCCAGGAGCCAGCATCTAGCTCCGCTTGCATCATCTTGATCCATTTAGCTGGACTAATTAAAATGCCTTCTTCCTTCGATCCAACTTCAGAAAGGACTTTGTAGTCTTTTGCGAACTCTGTGATGAGCTGACATTTCTTTTTGTGATCCAATGCCATACTTCCGTCAGAAACTTCAACCATTTCTATTCCCAGACTGTCGATGTATTTGCGGTACTTGTCAAGTTCTCCCCGCACATAGCACGCTTCGAACAACGTCCCACCCAAATAAACCTTGATTTTCGCGTTGTGGTACAACTTCACTTTTTCTTTCACTTGCGTTGAAAACACAGAGGTCCCAAAACCAAGTTTCACTAAATCGATATATTCAGAACTGCTCGCAATCATTTCTTCGGCTTGACGAAGAGAGATTCCTTTGTCCATAACCATCGTAAGGCCGAACTGACGTTCTTTCTTTTCGCGGCTAGGCATGTGGCTTAGGTGAATGTTCATAGTTGCTAATTTTGTGCGAATATCGGTTAAATTTACTTAGTGTGAAAATTACACTAACCCTAGGTCGCCTTTTAGTTGAATGTAAAACGGTAATTGAAGAATTTTCGGATAGTACTCTTCCAACTCTGAGAGTTGAGCACTTTCGTTTTGCATAAGGTAGTGCAAAAGATCTTGTGCGTCCTGAATCTTTCCTAATTCAATCAGGTAAACCGCACGGCGGTATCCAATGTCGGGATTCGATAAATGCACCAACGTAGCATCGAGCATGATCTCCAAAGCTTTTTCGTTGTTTCCCAATTTGAAAAACGCATCGGCCAAGGCCATCCACGTTTCTTCGTTTTCAGGAAACTCTTTCACTAGTTTTTCTCCGAGGGAAATCGCTTCATCGAATTTTTCCATCTTCACCAAGACTTCCATTTTGTAAATGGCATAGTCTGGATTCTTCGACTCGAGATCAATGGCTTTATCTAAGAAAGGAATAGCCTCTGCTAGCTTTCCTTGAAGGTCTAGAACCACACCTATTCCCAAATAAGCGTCGGCCCAATACTCATCGGTCTCAATGCTTTTGTGGTAATAGAAGAGCGCTTTGTCGTAGTCGTTCAACTTCTCGAAACACTCTCCAACATGACAGAAGATTGGGGCCTGAGGAGGTTCGTAAACATAAGATTCCTCAAGGACTTCCAGCGCTTCAGCGTATTTTTCTAATTTGAAAAGCGCGTGTGCTTTGTTGTAATAAGCTGGAGCGAAGTCGCTTTGAATGGCTAGACAATAGTCGTAAGCTTCAATAGATTCTTCCGAGCGATCGAGCTTTTGAAAAGCGTTGCCCAGGTTGTACCAAGCGGCAAAACTATACGGGTGTTCGTCTATGAATTGTTGGAAGTAGGTTGCGCAAACGACAGGCAGTCCGGCGAGTTCGAAACAATATGCGATTTCGTAAAGTAAGGTCTCGTTTTCAGGACTGCGTTCAATTCCTATTTTCAAGGTGTTGATCGCCTTTTCGTATTGCTCTAAGTTTTCGTACTCCAAGGCAATCTCTAAATACACATCGTCGATCTCTTCCTCCGAGCAAATCTGTAGCGCTCGCTTGTAATATTGAATAGCCTTGTTGTGCTCGCGCAATTGGCTGTATACAGCAGCCATGGTCAATAACATTTCCTCATTGTTCGGCTCGAACTTCTCCAACACCTTCAATCGAGAAAGTGCTTTAGACAATTGACCAATACCTGATAGAAGTTGCACTTCTTTGATAATTAATGCCGTGTTATCAGGAAACAGCGAATACGCATATTCAAGAGCTTTAATGGCTTTTTGATAACTCAGGTTGGCTTGGTACCCGTCGATAATCGCTTCGAGTTGTTCAACATCGAAGTAGTATGATTCATTTTGCTGAATCATTTGCTCGAAACGCGAGATAAGGTCTCCTGTGTTGTGGTAATCTGATGGGTCTTCGCTCATTGAGTAATTTCAGAGTTCAAGTCAAAAATAACCAATATTTCGCGGGGTTCTCGATTAATATTTGAACACGTAATACACGAGTTTGATGTATTCGTTAAAGGTAGTAATGAGTCCCGCTTCGAAGGTCCACCACGACTCTGCCTTAAAGTCCTTGGTTTCAGTGCCGAAGAGGTGCACTAGAATTCCTTTTTCTTCGAATTTCTCTCCGAAGATCATGCTCATTCTGCGCAAATGAAAGTCACTGCTGACCACAGAAATTTCTTTCAAATTGCGATTTATACAATAAGTCAAGATCTCTTCCGACTCTTCATATGTGCTGGTGGCTTCTCCCAATTCGAAAACACGGAGAGAATCAACCCCTGTTTCAATCATGCATTTTCGTGTCAGTTGAGCCAATGTCAGGTTCAATCCCAAGGCGCGCATCTCATTCAAGGTGCCAGCACCCGTGCAAATAAATTGAGCAGAAGGAAATTCTTGCGCAAGCAGCGCAGCACTTTTTCCTCGCTCGTATCCGTTTCCACCTAAAACAAAAAATGTTTGGTTGGAAGGGGTAACGGCGCTCGATTCGGCTACTGTGAGAAAATGACCAATTCCACCTAAAATAGCATGGCGATAGATGAATACTGAAATGAAAAAGGCGACGGTCAACGCCAAAACAACATACTTCCAAATACGACGAAGTTGCTTCAGCGTAATGAGTGAATGGAAGTAAGTATATGTCTGCTTGTCTTGAATGTTCAAACTGAAAAATTATTCCACGAAGATAATGTTTTCACCGAGCATGTTGGAGTAGTTGGAAGGTACTTCTAAATTCAGTGCTTCGTGAACAGCATCGAGTTCCGATTTTTTCATTTCGAAATTATTCTGATAAGCCGTTGTGTTGAACCACTCAGTTGCTGCAGCGGTAGAGATTTCAAATCGATTTGAAACACGGAAGATGTTTTCCTTGTCGCTCATGAAGTCCGCACAACGGTCGTTCATCAACTGCAAAACCTTCTGAATGGCTTCACTTTTTTGTGAAATGGAGTAGTTATTCGCGACCGCTACAAATCCGCACCACGGCGCATGAAACGTATCTAGGAAACACAAGTATCCTTTTTTTACGGATGGAATAGACGTGTACTTTTCCCAATAGAAATAATCGCTCTCCCGATTTTTCAAACTTTGAATCGCGTTGTTCAAATTGGCAACTTCCACGTATTGATCATCGGTCGGATGGAAGCCCAACTGCTTCGCGTGAATGCGCGCCATGAGATGAGAACCCGATCCTTTGCGAGAGATGGCGTATTTTCGAGTGTGACTTGAAGTGATTTTAGGTGTGTCAGCGTATCCGCCGTAGATGCCCCAAGTAAGTGGAGTCTTGGTGTAAACTTTCACAATGCGAGCATCGAGTCCGCGATGGAACGCGCTTACAAATCCTTCCGTTAGCATAAGTGCAACATCGAGGTCACCTTCTTGAAGGGCTTCGGTCATGACGCCTGTTCCTCCAGCGAAGTAGGTCCAAGACACTTGAATATTCAAGGCACTGAAAACGTCTTGCTCTAACGCCAATTGCCAGGGTAAGTTGAAGTGTTCAGGAACACCTCCAATACGTAATGTAATTTTATCTTTCATTTTAGTAGCTGCCGTTCCACTTCCTCAGGAACCACTCAATGCTGAGCAACGACAAAAGTGCAACTAAAAGGGGCGCCCAATCTATGAGTTCTCTCACCTTTTTCTCTTCGAAAGAAACACTCGTGATTTCTTTTCTGCTTTTGATTTCGTTCACGAGCTCATCAAGCGCTGTTGCATTGAATCGTTTTCCGTTGGTGCTGGAAGACAATTGTTCTAACAACTGGAAGTCTGCAATTGTTCTTGACGTCTCTACTGAAATGTTGTTCACGCTGAATCCGCCTGACTTGGTGAACTCTGTGGTGCCGTTGAAAGCCTTGGCAGTGTATGAATACGCGCCAGGAGGTAGCAATCCAGCATTCAATTGATAGCCGGTGTTCGAAGGAGAGAATTGAAGTGATTGCGTTGAATTATCTGGATACTTCAACTCGAGATTCACTTGTTGATTCAAAACAGGCATGAAACTTTCGTCGTACAATTCTGCATTGAAAAAGACCAATTCATTTTCGGCGAAATTCTTTTTGTGTTGAATTCTGAACTTCTCTTTGTTCTCTTTCACACCAATAAATTGTGCGCTTTGTTGAATGAAATTGTTGAAGACTTCGTGCGATTCTTCCATCTGATACAACGCAACTTTCCATCTCCAAATTCCTTCTCCGCATAACACGGCAATGCGGTGCTCAGGTGTTCCTCCGAATCCCATAAGTGGAACATCGGTTGCAATCTTTCCAATGCGTTGAGTGAGCAACGCTTGCACTTCTGGCGCTACAGCGTAATTCCCGAAAGGCACGGCCAGCGGCGGAAGTAGAGGTAGGGCTTGTGTGAATTCATTCGATAAAGAAAAGTAACTGAACGAAGGATTCAGCGAGGCGTTGATGTCTGAAAGTTTCGACTGATATCCGTTCAACGAGAAGCCGCCGTTTAATGCATTGAAGGCGTTGAAATCGTTCTGCGCACCGAGAATAAACCAAACAGGGATTTTCGATTTGAAAGCTTCCTGCACTACGTTGTTTCCTCTTCCACCCAACGACGGAATTTGATAGGCAATGAGCATATCGAAATTGTTCACGTTGTCTGTAAACATGTCAACGGTTTGAACCGTTACTTCATAATTTTCTTGAAGTCGAAGCGCTTCGGCAATGGCAGTGATATCTGGATGCGGAGCATTTGCTAGGATCAATACTTTCTGTCTGTTGTCGATGACTTCGATGTACACTTGCTCGGTGTTGTTTCGAACATTGTCTTCGTTGTCTATGGCTTGAATGTTAAGGGTGTAGGCATGAATTCCAACTTGATCTGCAGGCAATGAAAATTCAACATTTTTAAATTCTCTTTCGGAAGTGAAACTCACACTTTGCGAAGCCAATTGAACACCGTTTTTCGAGACGGTAATGACGGTGCTGGTTCCTTGCGCTTTTCTTCCTTCCACATTTAAACGAATAGGAAAGTTGTTTCCAAGGTAAGCAATTTTGTTCGCGCTAACGTTCGAAATGAGTAAGTCGCGATGAAGAGTGGTGTCTCCTAAACCAACCGTAAAGACGGGGATGTTGAGTTGTTTCAAGTTGGAAACCGGATGCGGACCTTTGTTGTAGAGTCCGTCTGATGCTATAACCAATGCCGAAAGATTTCTTCCGCTGAAGCGGGCGTCTAATGCACGCTGCAACTTTCCGAAGTGTGTAATCTGATCGGAAAAAGTAGCGTCGTTTCCGTTAGAAACCTCATCTCCGAAAAGCAAAGGAACCACTTCGTAATCGGCACCTAGTTTTTCGGAAAGACCTTTCCAATTATTTAAAAAAGTTGTTCGAACCTCGTTCGAGTCTTTGGCAGAAACAACAGATTGACTGTTGTCGAGCGCCAAAACCACGACAGGTTTTTCAACGCGTGTTTCAATGGTTTCAAGAAGCGGTTGGAACAACAAAAGAACAAGTAGCGATACCACTAGGAATCGCATACTTGCTAAAAGAAATTTAAATTGAGTTGACCAAGACTCTTTCGATTTGCCGAAAAAGTATAGTGCCGTAGCGTAGGCCAATCCTACCCAAACACAAAGGCTCAAAAGCCATGGAGATGCTTGAGTGATTAAGTGCGCCATAGCTTACATGTGCATACCACCGCAAACGTGAAGCGTTTGTCCGGTAACGTATGAACTTAGTTCAGATGCTAAATAAAGTGTTGTGTTTGCAATGTCTGTCGGAGTTCCGCCGCGCTTCAATGGAATGGTGTTTCTCCATTCTTCAACCACTTTCTGATCTAACTTTTCAGTCATTTCAGTTTCAATGAATCCAGGAGCAATGGCATTGCAACGAATGTTGCGAGAACCCAATTCTTGCGCTACGCTTTTCGTGAATCCAATCATACCTGCTTTCGATGCAGCGTAGTTCGCTTGTCCAGCATTTCCAGTAACACCTACAATAGAAGTCATGTTAATGATTGAACCGCTGCGTGCTTTCAACATAGGCTTAATTACGGCTTTCGTTAAGTTGAATACAGATTTCAAGTTCACGCGAAGGACTTCGTCCCATTGCTCTTCGCTCATGCGCATAAGCAAGGTGTCGCGTGTGATTCCCGCGTTGTTCACTAAGATGTCTACGGTTCCGAATTCGGCAACTACTTCGTCTACCAACGTTTGTGCTGCGTTGAAATCTGAAGCATCGCTTTTATATCCTTTTGCTTTCACGCCTTTCGCAGCCAATTCTGCTTCGAATGCGCGCGCCTTTTCGTCAGATGATGCGTAGGTGAATGCGATAGTAGCGCCTTGATCGGCGAACACTTCAGCGATTCCTTTTCCTATTCCGCGAGATGCGCCAGTAATGATAGCGACTTTTCCTTCTAATAATTTCATGATAAACTATTTTTACAAATCTACTGCTTCTGCTATTAATTCAGCAATGTCTT
>JBILOU010000093.1:0-5287 GCA_044374295.1 Flavobacteriales bacterium
GTAATGCTAGAAAGCAATGACTTTACAGGTACTTTCGAATTTCGTCCTTTAGAACCAGGCTTCGGAATAACGATTGGAAACGCATTACGTCGTATCCTTCTTTCTTCCTTAGAAGGCTTCGCTATCACTTCAATTAAAATTGAAGGAGTAGATCACGAATTTTCTTCTATCAAAGGAGTAGTAGAAGATGTTACTGAAATCATCCTTAACCTGAAGCAAGTTCGCTTCAAGCGCCAAATTGAAGGAACAGACTACGAGAAAGTTTCAATCAGTATCAATGGCCAAGAACAATTCAAGGCTGGAGATATTAGCAATTTCACTTCTGCTTTCCAAGTGTTGAACCCGGATCTAGTTATCTGCAACATGGAGCCAAAAGTGAAACTGCGTATCGATTTAGCTATCGGTATGGGTCGTGGATACAGACCAGCAGAAGAGAATAAGACTTCAAGTGCTGCAGTAGGAACAATATTCATCGATTCAATCTTCACGCCTATCCGTAATGTGAAATTTTCTGTTGAGAATTTCCGTGTGGAGCAAAAGACTGACTATGAAAAGTTGATCCTGGAAATTCAGGGTGATGGTTCAATCACACCTAAAAATGCACTTCAAGAGGCTGCAAAAATATTAATTCATCACTTCATGTTGTTCAGTGACGAGCGTATCACTCTTGAAACCGAAATCAAGCGCGAAGTTGAAGAATTCGATGAGAGTTCATTACACATGCGCCAGTTATTGAAAACCAAATTGGTTGACATGGACTTGAGTGTACGTGCTTTGAATTGCTTAAAAGCTGCGGATATTGAAACTTTAGGAGATTTAGTTTCATTTAACAAGAACGACTTGTTGAAGTTCCGTAACTTTGGTAAGAAATCACTTACTGAATTAGAAGAATTAGTAGAAAGCAAAGGTTTGCACTTCGGAATGAACGTTGCAAAGTATAAATTGGATAGAGATTAACCCCTGCTGATTTTCAGTAGAAGAAAGTACAATTATGAGACACGGAAAAACGAATAACCATTTAGGTAGAAAGGCAGAGCACCGCCGTGCTATGCTAGCTAATATGGCTAACTCACTTATCGAGCACAAGCGAATCAATACGACTCTTGCTAAAGCCAAAGCTTTACGTAAGTATGTTGAACCACTTCTCACTAAGTCGAAGGCAGACAGCACTCACAATAGAAGAACTGTTTTCAGTTATTTGAAGAACAAAGAAGCTGTTACTGAATTGTTTCGTACAGTAGCTCCACAAATAGCAACACGTCCTGGTGGATACACCCGTATCGTTCGCACTGGATTCCGTCAAGGAGACAATGCAGAAATGTGTATGATGGAACTAGTAGACTTCAACACCATATACGGTAAGGAGGCTGAAAAGGCAACAGCTAAGAAGCGCACGCGTCGTGGTGCTGCTAAGAAAACCGATGATGTTGCGGTTGAGGCAGGAACAGATGTAATTGAAGCGACAGAGCTAGATGCTGAAGCAAAGCCAAAAAAGACAACAAGAAAGAAAAAGGATGATTCTGCTTCAGCAGAGTAAACCTATAAATCCATTATGAAATAGGGAGCAATTTATTGCTCCCTATTTTTATTTTGTTGAAAAGTTCAGTTTATTTTTCTATTTAAAAAGTTTAAATTTGTCCTTTAATGAGACAAGAATCTATACCTGCGGTACTGCTCCTCCAAGACGGTACCGTTTTTTATGGCCAAAGTTGCGGCGCAAAAGGCACAACAACAGGTGAAATTGCATTCAACACCGCGATGACTGGCTACCAAGAAGTTTTTACAGACCCTTCGTATTTCGGTCAGTGTTTGGTTATGGCTACATCCCATATTGGAAATTATGGAGTGCACATTGACGAAGTTGAGTCATCTAAATGCCAAGTTTCAGGAATAATTATTAAGAAATTTTCAGATGTTGCAAGTCGTGCCGGTAGAGCGGGGACGCTGCAAGATTATTTAGTAAGAGACAATGTTGTTGGAATTTGCGATTTGGACACCCGAGCATTGGTTCGACACATCCGAAAAAATGGTGCAATGAATTGCATTATTTCAACAGAAAATTCTGACATAGAAAATTTGAAGATCAAGTTAAGTCAAGCCCCAAACATGGATGGACTTGAATTGGCCTCACGAGCAGCATGTTCTGAGGCGTTTGAATTTGGAAATCCTGATTCTGAAATTAAGATAGCCGTGTTGGATTTCGGGGTAAAGTTAAACATCCTTCGCTGCTTGGAAGAGCGCGGTGCTTTTCTAAAAGTGTTTCCATTAAATGTAACTTTGGAAGAAATAATGGCGTGGGGTCCCGATGGCGTAATGTTTTCAAATGGCCCTGGGGACCCTTCAGCAATGCCATATACGATAGAACTTATAGCAAAGATTATTGAGACAGGTATTCCTTGCTTTGGAATTTGCTTGGGTCACCAACTCATTGGATTAAGTCAAGGGTTGAAAACTGTGAAGATGTTCAATGGACACCGTGGTGTTAATCACCCAATCAAGAATCTAATTACTGGTAAAGGCGAAATTACCAGTCAAAACCACGGGTTCGTTATTTCAAAGGAAAGCATTGCAAACAACGCCGATGTCGAAATTACCCATGTGCACTTGAATGACGATACCGTTGCTGGAATTCGTTTGAAATCCAAGCCAGTATTCTCTGTTCAATACCATCCAGAGGCTAGCGCGGGTCCGCACGATTCAAGATACTTGTTCGACAATTTTATCGCCAATGTGAAATCAGTAAGCGTTAAGGCTTAATGAATACGCTTTCTAGAATCTGGAGTAAACCGGAAGGTAAAGTATTTACAGTTGCAGGCATCATCTATGTGTTGCTTGTATTGTTGGCAAATGGCGTTAACGGAGGTGCAGATACTTTTACCCACTATCAAATGTCGAGGTATTCGTGGATTCATCACGACTTGCTTTTGAATCAATGGGGAAAACCCGTATTTACAGTGTTATTTTCTCCCATAGCTCAATTGGGATTGCAGGCTATTATTTGGACGAATCTCGCTTTGATATTTTTCGAAGCATTTTTGGTTTTGAAAATAGCCAATCAACTGGATTTGAAAAGATCTTGGTTAGCACCTCTATTGTTCTTGACTTGTCCTGTCGCCTTTGACAATGCAGTTTCTTCCTTGACTGAAATTATCTGTGCATTATTCCTCATTTTATTTATTCATTGGAGTCTGCGTGGTAAGTTTTTTCTGGGTGCGTTGGTCTTAAGTTTTATGCCTTTTGCTCGAAGCGAAGGATTTGTGATTTTGGGTGTGGCTGCTATGTTCTTCTTTTTTACGCGTCGTTGGAAATTCATACCGCTTCTCGCGGTTGGCTCAATAATCTTTAACTTATTTGGGTATTGGTATACAGGAATTCCATTGTGGATATTTGATTCGAATCCATACGTAAACACAGAAATCACGTCATACGGAAGTGGTAGCTTTTTTCACTTCTTTATCTGGGCTATTCCAGTTTTTGGAATAGGATTTTTATTCTTGCTGAAGTCAACGTGGTTGAACGCTCACACAATTGTAAATCGATTAACAATCGACTGGAAAAGTTCCACGGTATCAGAAGACTCGAAGAATTTCATTTTAAAACACCAAGTGATGTTTTGGATAGTCTTGGGTTCTTTTTGGGGTTACTTCATGGCGCATACAGTTCTTTGGTGGCAAGGGATGTGGGCAAGCTTGGGTTTATTGCGCGTGATGTTCGTTGTTGCGGTGCCAATGGTTCTGCTTGCTTTAATTGAATTGAATAAGTTTCTAGATAGCCGTCCCCGACTAGGTAGTTGGAAAACTGTTAACGTGATTATTCTTATTCTTTGTGGAACAGCATTCGGAACGAATACACTCATTCTAGGCGCTGTTGGCGCCCCTGTGGAATATGGGATTGAAGAGGCCGTTTTGAATGAAATGAAAGGTTGGATGAAAACAGAAGGGGTCACAACTCAAGGATGCGTATTCGCTGGACATTCATATGTTTCATTAGCGTTGGACAGAGATCCGTTCGATTACACCAAAATGAATCAGCTCAGATCATTCAAATATGCTCAGAAGGGTGATCTGATTGTTTGGGACGGTCACTACGGTCCGAATGAAGAGAATACACCAATAGAGATGTTGGAAAGAGATACGACGTTGATGTTTCTGAAGGAGTTTCGTCCAGTAAAGGAATATCGCCCTTTGAATGACATGCCTTTTTATGTAAGGCTTTATCGAAAGAAATAAGCAAAAAAAAACAGCACCAATTGGTGCTGTTTTCATTTCAATCCAAAATGATTTAGAATAGATTCATTGAATCCAAAACACCCATTACTTCTTTTACAGAAGTTGCTGAGTTATTCAACAATTCTTTTTCAGTGTCGTTCAATTGCAATTCGATAATCTGCTCGATTCCGTTTTTGCCTAATTTAACTGGAACACCTAAATAGATATCTTTCATTCCGTATTCGCCGTTCAATAATGCGCAAACAGGGAAGATTCTTTTCTGATCGCGTACAATGGCTTCAACCATCTGAGCTGCTGCTGCACCAGGTGCATACCACGCAGAAGTTCCAAGAAGGTTAACGATTTCGCCACCACCAGTTTTGGTTCGCTCAACGATTGCGTTTAATTTTTCTTCAGAGATTAATTCAGTAACTGGAATTCCACCAACCGTAGTATATCGTGGAAGTGGAACCATCGTGTCGCCATGTCCACCCATTAACACCGCTTGAATGTCTTTTGGAGAACAGTTCAATTCAGATGCAATGAACGCACGGTAACGCGCAGTGTCGAGGATACCAGCCATTCCAAATACTTTCTTGCTGTCAACTTTCGCAGCTAAGAAAGCGCAATAAGTCATAACATCAAGAGGATTCGATACAATAACGATAATCGCATCCGGAGAATACTTAATAATATTTTCAGTAACGCTCTTAACGATACCAGCGTTGGTAGCGATCAAATCGTCGCGGCTCATACCTGGTTTTCTTGGAAGACCACTCGTAATTACAACTACATCTGAATTAGCAGTAGCCGCATAATCATTGGTGCTACCAACAGTTCTGCTGTCGTAAAGGTTAATAGGGGCAGTCTGCCAAATGTCAAGCGCCTTGCCTTCAGCAAAGCCTGGTTTAATGTCCAACAAAACAATTTCGTTGGCAATTTCACGGTGTGCTAATACATCGGCACATGTAGCGCCAACATTACCAGCTCCAACTACGGTTACTTTCATGGGTTCAAATTTTAGACTGCGAAATTAGTGAATCTAATTTCCTGTTGAAAATGATTTTTGATTTAAAACG
>JBILOU010000046.1:0-17747 GCA_044374295.1 Flavobacteriales bacterium
TTTTGGTCGGGAGTTTTTTATTTTATCTAACATCAAGTAACTTCGTCGCATGCTTCAAGTACCCTATTTAAGAGAGAACACAGAGAAAGCGCTAACCGGATTGGCCAAGCGTAATAAAGATTTTTCAGCAACCGTGCAGTCTATTATTTCGGTAGACGAATCGAGAAGAAAATTGCAGAATGAACTCGACAATCTTTTAGCCGAGTCGAACAAGATTTCGAAAACCATTGGCGACCTTTTTAAAGAAGGAAAACGGGAAGAAGCAGATGGAATGAAAGTGCGCACCACCGAAATTAAGGAAGAGTGCAAAGGCATTGAAACAAACCTCTCTCAATTGGAAGAAGAGTTGAAGCAATTGCTCTATCAAGTACCTAACGTACCACACGAAAGTGTTGTATTCGGAAAAGGTGCGGAAGAAAATGAAGTTGTATATTCCTCCGGAGATGTGACATCTCTTGGTGAAAGTAAATTACCGCACTGGGAATTGTGCGAGAAGCATAAGTTGATCGACTTCGAATTGGGCGTTAAGATCACCGGAGCTGGCTTCCCAGTATACATAGGAAAAGGTGCACGTCTTCAAAGAGCGTTGATTAATTTCTTTTTGGAAGAAGCACAAAAGGCAGGATACACAGAGCACCAAGTTCCTCACATGGTGAATGAGGCAAGCGGATATGGAACAGGGCAGCTTCCTGATAAAGAAGGGCAGATGTATCACGTGGGAGTAGACGATTTGTATTTAATCCCAACGGCTGAAGTTCCACTTACGAATTTGTACAGAGATGTATTGTTGAAGGAAGAACAACTTCCGATTAAGCTTACTGGATATACTCCTTGCTTCCGCAGAGAAGCAGGAAGCTATGGAAAAGACGTTCGCGGATTGAACCGCTTACATCAATTCGACAAAGTAGAGATTGTTCAATTGTCAAAACAAGAAGACAGCTACGCTTTGTTGGAAGACATGGTGAACCATGTGAAAGGATTGTTGAATAAATTGGAATTGCCTTTCCGCATACTTCGTCTGTGTGGCGGAGATATGGGATTCACTTCTTCATTAACTTACGATTTCGAAGTTTACTCTGCAGCGCAAGAGCGTTGGTTGGAAGTAAGTTCTACTTCAAACTTCGAGACCTTTCAAGCTAATCGCTTGAAGTGCAGATACAAGGGCACTGACGGAAAAACGCAATTGGTGCATACACTAAACGGAAGTGCACTTGCGTTACCACGCATAGTGGCAGCACTTTTGGAAAACCATCAGGATGAGAACGGAGTACGAATTCCACATGCCTTGGTACCTTACTGCGGATTTGAACGAATTTAACACATGACTATGCGCATACTTTATTTCTTCCTGGCTTCTGCACTTGTGCTTTCTATGCATTCGTGCACACCACCCGACAGAACAGAATATGTGAAGCAGATCGATTCTATTTCGAATGCATTGGAAAACGTAGCAGGTTCATATGAAAAATTAAATCTCAATGAACTTCAGGCAAAGGTGGATACGGTGAACATGCACCTCGACTTTATTCAAGCGAACTATGAAGGCGACATGAAGAAAAGCATCGCTTTTGAATTGACTGATTACCGAAGCATTCGCAAGATTATTCCTGAATTTGGAAAACGTCGTGAAAACATTGCCAACGGCCTAACCGTTTCAAGAGAACAACTTACCTCCTTGAAAAAAGCATTGAGCGAAAACGCTACGCATGACGCCGTTGGAAATGAGATCAACGATGAGTATTTGAAGAAACAAATTCAACAAGAGAAGACTATCAATTCTGCCCTTGTCAAAGAAATTGAATTTATAGTTCAAAAATCAGACTCCATTAACAATCGCTTCGCACGTCACTACAACCAAGTGAAATTCTGGTGCGACAGTATTGCAGCTTCTTCAAAATAATCTATGAAAAAGCTTTGGCTCATAGCAATTTTGATTCTGGCCACCGAATGTTCATTCGGTCAGCGCGATTTTGAAATTGCCGAGCAGTACTTCTTCGACGGAAAGTTCACCGAAGCAAAGATGTATTACGAAAAGCTTTCGAAAGAAGGTTTTGAGAATGAAATCTATGAGAATTACAAAACAACGCTCATTGAATTAAATCTTGAGAAAGAAGCTGAAACCCTTATCAAACGAAGACTTAAGCAAACCAAAGACGCCACCCTTCATGTCGATTTAGGTAACCTTTACTTGCATTTCAAACACGATAAAAACGCAGCTGAAGCCTATCAGACGGCCTTAGATAAAACTGCCCCATACAGAATGCCCATTCTTGAATTGGGACAAAAATTCTTAGAAGTCAACCTCTATGCATGGGCATTAAAGACCTACGAAAAAGGGAAAACGCAGGGAAAAGACGGATACACGTATTCGTTTGAAATTGCAGGAGTTCAAGGATCACTTGGAAACTTTCTGGGCATGAGCGAAGCATACATGGACATCCTCAAAGAAGATCCCTCGTATCTCGCGCAAGTAGAAACATCGCTTATGCAACTCGTAGACTTTCAAGACGACGACGTTCGCTGCAATGAATTAAAAACGCTGGTGTTGAAGCGTATTCAACTTGAACCTTCCATTATCATTTACTCTGAATTTTTAGCTTGGTTCTTAATGCAACGTCGCGATTTTAACGGAGCGTTTATTCAATTGAATGCACTGGACAAACGCAACAACGAAAATGGAAATCGATTAATGAATTTGGCCATTCAAGCCACGAATAACGAGGAATACGGTGTTGCGAAGAAATGTTATGACGCCGTTATTGCGAAAGGCGAAGCTTCGGTTTTCTTCCAGCAAGCCAGCGTAAAAAAACTTCAAACAATCAGTCTTCTTTTGAAGAAAAATGAATTCACAACTGCCGACGAATTCAATGCATTAGATATTGAATATGCTGCTATTCAAAAAGACATTGTTCAGGCGAATGAATTGGCCATCTTGAAAAAAGACTGGGCGCATCTGAAGACCTTCTATTTGAATAATTCAAAAGATGCAGAAGTGCTTCTGAAAGAAGCGCTAGCTCTAGGCGGTGTAAATGTCAAGACTTTTGCAGAGATCAAACTTGAATTGGGAGATGTGCTTCTATTCCAAAATAAAATCTGGGAAGCTTCCCTCCTATTTTCACAAATTGAGTTGGACTTTAAAGACGATGTGCTTGGGCACGAAGCGAAATTTCGCAACGCGAAAATTTCATTCTACACCGGAGATTTTGAATGGGCGCAAGGACAACTCGATGTGTTGAAAGCGTCTACTTCAAAACTCATTTCAAACAATGCCCTACAACTTTCCTTGTTGATTACAGACAACTTCAATATGGACACGATTCCATTGCCTATGATGCAGTATGCGCGAGCAGAATTGCTAGCTTATCAAAATCAATTTGCATTGGCTTTCCAAACGATAGACAGCATTACCACCGCCTTTCCAGGACATTCACTTACAGACGAAATTCTTTTCACCAAAGCGAATATTTACAGAAGGCAAGCAGATTTCGAAAAGGCAGTGTTGTTGTATACCGAACTCGTGAACATTCACTTCGACGGTATCTACGCCGACGATGCGCTTTTCGCTTTAGCAGAAATTGAAGAGAAGCACTTCAAAGATTTAGCAAAGGCTCAAACGCAATACGAGCGCCTACTGAACGACTTCCCAGGAAGTTTGTTCGTCATAGAAGCTCGTAAACGCTATCGCGCTTTAAAAGGCGAAGTTCAATAACCTACTCCATTTAGAGTATATTCCTTTTCTAGTTCTAAACTGAGAAAATTAGTTCTACCTTAGGTGAAGATGAATACGCTGAAGTATACATACCTCACACTACTTCTTTTTTTCTCTTTTGCATCCTTCGCGCAGAGCGAACTAAACTTCTACGTTAACAATCAAAAGCTACCTTTTCCAAACGGAACAGTCTGCTGGCTTGATAGTTCCAACATAAAATCACACGATCACTTCCTCTCTCACTTGAGTGAGTTTACTTCTATTGTTCCAACTGAAATTAGTAATCTTAACGGACAACTTTGGATTCTCATTCCCTTATCAAATATTAATAACGAAGACCGCACCTTTCTGTATATTACAAACCCACACATAAACTATCTGAATGTTTGGTGGTTATCAGATTCTCTATCCATTGAAAAAGAGCATTCCCCAACAGGTGATCACCTCGAATACAACAGTCGCGAACTTCTTACATTGAACTATGCCTTTTCCGCACCAAAAGAAACTAACGCGAACTTCTTGCTAATCTCCCTTGACAAAAGGAAAGAAATCCTCACTGCCAATATTCACTTGAGTAATGCAAGAACCATAGAGCGAAGATCAACACAAGAAACGATTCTATTCGGATGGCTAGTAGGGATTGTTGTCGTAATCAGTATTGTCTCTCTGGTTCTTTTCGCCTATACACGAGAAAGAATTTATTTCATCTACTTCCTGTTCCTGTTTTTTATGGTTGTTTATTCATTCGCCGACTTCGGCTTTATACAGTGGATATTCGCCTTTAACCATGCCAAAAACCTCGACTCCATTCGGCCTATTACCCTTGCGCTGGGAATGATATTCTATGTTTATTTCATAGAGCAAATTCTGGATACGCAATCTCATTTTCCGAAACTCAAAAAATTACTTCGAATCAGCTTTATAGCCTTCATTTCCCTGCTTGTTTCAGTATCAGCCATCTACTTTTCATCTAGCAACAATGAAATCACCAAGGGCATTGCCTACTACGGCGTTGTTGTTTCACACAACTTCCAGAGAATACTCATATTTATTCTTCTCATTATCGTCTTCCAGTCTATTCGAAAAAAAATTAAATACTCTGAAATAATCGGAATATCCATCACGCTATTTCTGAGCGTACACTTTATAAATCATTTCTATGAGGTAAGCTATTTAAAGGACGCCCCTGTTTTCCAACACTCTCTCCCTTTCGTGTACACCATAGACTGCCTTCTTATGAGTGTAATTATTGCGCGTAAATTTCTTAGTTTCCAAAAAGAATCTCTCAAACTTTCGCAGGATCTACTCATTCAAAAAATCGAGTATAACAAAACATTGAACGACGTAAAAGCAAAAGACCTTTCACGGATCAGTCATTTTCTTCACGACAATATAGGTGCCGAACTTTCGGCTATGCGCTATGACTTGGAAAGATATAAAGACGGAGAGCAAAACGAAGAAGACCTTGAGCGAATCATTGAAAAATCTAACTTCATTGCAAACGAAGTGAGAAACGCATCACACAATCTCTCGCCAACAATGCTTGAACGATTTGGACTGAAACAATCTATTTCCCAATTCCTCGGGAAATTAACCAGCTCGAGCAAAATAAATTTTCAGTTTGAAGTACTCGGAGAAATAGACGACTTGCCAAAAAATTACAACATAATAATATTCCAGGTGGTGCAAGAAAGTTGTCAAAATATTTTAAAGCACTCTCAAGCGAAAAACGTTATCATACAACTCTTACGTATTCCAGATAAAATTCAACTTTTTATTGAAGATGACGGAATTGGATTCTCCGAAAAATCAGTAGAATCTGGACTTGGGATAGAGAGCATGAAGCAGCTCATTGAATTCAACTCAGGAATTTTCAAGGTAGAAGGACAACAAAAAAACGGTGTGAAAATTTATGCAGAGCTTCCCGCAACAAACAATTAAAATTGGAGTGGCAGAAGACCACCCAATTTTCATAGACGGATTAAAAAATATTTTAATCCTAAATAAACCTGTTGAGATCCTTTTCATCTGCAGTACAGTTGAAGAACTTAAAAATTCTGATCACCCCTGGAGAAGAATTGATTTCTTCATTTCCGACTTGAACTTGAACAATCAATTGTGTTTGGATGAACTCTCCATAATTAAGTCTCAAAATCCAGGATTGAAAATAATTGCTCTCAGTATGTACCAGCCTTGGGAGATAAAATTAGATGTCGAAAGTTCAATTTTCGACGGTTACGTTCTAAAAAACAGCGGGGGTAAAATCCTCATCGAATCGTGCAAGGCCGTGCTGAAAAACAAAAGATACTTCGATCCTAATCTGGAAATTCAACCCAATGAACCCGGATTAAATAAGGTCATACTCACTTCTCGAGAAAAAGAAATTGTAGCATTCCTCAAGCTTGGCAAACAAAACAAAGAAATTGCCGAATTGCTTTTCTTGAGCGAATTCACCATTAAAACGCACCGACAAAACATTATGCGAAAACTTGAGGTGCGGAACGTAGCCGAACTCATTAAAAAGTTCAGTTAGCTTCGTGCTATATTTGCAAAAATTTGTTTCAATGAAAAACATTGCAGTTATCGGTGCGGGCACCATGGGAAATGGAATCGCACACGTGTTCGCTCAGAACGGTTTCAACGTTCAATTAATTGACTTGAATGAAGCCCAATTGCAGAAGGCAACGGCAACTATTGCTAAAAACCTCGACCGTCAAGTTGCGAAAGGGTCTTTAACCGAAGAGCAAAAGGCACAAACCCTTGCTAACCTCTCCACTTCAAACGCTATTGAAACAGGCGTTGCAAACGCAGAACTCGTTGTTGAAGCTGCTACTGAAAACGTTGATTTAAAACTTAAGATTTTTCAAATTCTCGATGCGAACGCTCCGGCCAATTGCATCTTGGCTTCCAATACTTCTTCTATAAGCATTACTAAAATTGCTTCGGTAACCAACCGCCCAGCACAAGTGATTGGCATGCATTTCATGAACCCAGTTCCTGTAATGAAATTGGTTGAAGTCATTCGCGGATACAGCACTTCAAACGAAGTAAACGAAAAAGTTTTTGAGATTTCGAAACAACTCGGAAAAGTTCCGGTTGAAGTAAACGACTACCCTGGATTCGTTGCAAACCGCATTCTTATGCCTATGATCAACGAAGCCATCTACACTTTATATGAAGGCGTTGCAGGTGTTGAAGAAATTGACACCGTTATGAAACTTGGAATGGGACATCCAATGGGCCCACTTCGTTTAGCAGATTTCATTGGTCTTGATGTTTGCCTGGCCATTCTTCGTGTGATGCACGAAGGATTCGGCTATCCGAAATATGCGCCATGTCCTTTATTGGTAAACATGGTTACTGCGAAAAAACTAGGCGATAAATCAGGAGAAGGATTTTATATTTTGAATAGAGAAACAAAAGAAACAACCGTTTCTCCTTCGTTTTCAAAATAATTCAAGGTGAAGATTCATCACGACTTTTCTTCGTTTAAGGAAGTTAAAAATCCTGTATTAACCATAGGCACCTTCGACGGTGTGCACTTGGGCCATCAGGCGCTTCTGAACCGCATGAAAACGCTTGCGCAAGAGGTAAACGGAGAAACCGTTGTTCTTACTTTCACACCGCATCCACGCACCGTTCTCTTCCCCGAAGATCACGGCATTCAATTGCTATCCGACACCCAAGAGAAAAGAAAATTCCTTGACGATTGCGGTATTGATCATCTAGTTGAATTTCCATTCACCATGGAATTCGCGAAGAAGTCTGCTTTCGAATACGTACGTGACCTCTTGGTGGTTGGAATGAATGTGCACACGGTAATTGTCGGATATGACCACCGCTTCGGCAGAAACCGTGAAGGGAATTTCCAACTGTTGTTGGAATACGCCGACATGTTTCAATTTCATGTTGAAGAAATTCCGGCGCAACTCATTAACGAAAGTGAAGTGAGCTCAACGAAAATTCGAAATGCCATTTCAGTTGGAAACGTAGAATTCGCGATGCAGGCAACCGGACGCAACTACCTGCTTTCAGGCACGGTGGTGCATGGTAAAGGGAACGGTCAGAAGATTGGTTTTCCAACAGCCAACATAAAAATTTCAGATCCGCTGAAACTTATTCCCGCAAATGGAGTCTATGTAGTAGAAACGAACATCAACGGAAAAAACTACCGCGGAGCCATGAACATTGGAACACGTCCTACATTCGAATTAAACGGAAGCCGCTCGCTGGAAGTGCATGTCATTGGGTTTCACAACAACCTCTATGAGCAACCTTTGCAAGTGGAATTTATTCGGAAGCTTCGCGACGAACAAAATTTTGGTTCAATTGATGCGTTGAAAGAACAACTAGCAAAAGACATTGCCAATGCGATTCGCTAAAACAACGCTTTTCATTCTTCTTTTTTCATTCAACTTCATCGTTGAAACACATGCGCAATTGGTGTCGTGGGATAAAATAGACACGTGTAAAATATATACCGACCTGAATCTCGCATTGAAAGAACCGAGCAAGGTGTATCGCCTTCACCTCAACAGAAAAAAGTACACCGAGATTCCACAAGAGATATTTCTTCTCTCGAACTTAAACGATTTGCAGCTCGATCGAAACAAGATCAAAACCCTTCCAACAAAAATTAACGAACTCCCATTTTTACAACGTTTGAGTGTGAATGAAAACCTGGTC
The DNA here is from genome assembly GCA_044374295.1 of Flavobacteriales bacterium. Classification (GTDB taxonomy): domain Bacteria; phylum Bacteroidota; class Bacteroidia; order Flavobacteriales_D; family Sanyastnellaceae; genus CAIZGX01. The sequence continues at coordinate 8,396 of JBILOU010000046.1, forward strand.
GATTCCATTCCGCCAGCCATTTTCAGCTTGAAAAATTTACGCGTGCTCGAGTTGGGTGACAACTACATTAGCACCCTTCCAGACGAAATAGAAAAACTACATGAGTTACGCATTCTGGCGCTTTGGGACAATCCCATCGATTACTACCCCAACGCAATCGGATCATTGAAGAACCTTACGCATCTCGATTTTCTGCACAACCAAATGAGTTACGGCACACAAGATCGCATTCTTCAAATGATAGACACTAAGAAAACCAAGGTGTATTTCTCAACTCCTTGCGCCTGCGAAGACGGACATTAAAAATTATACTTTATCGAAGTCGATAACGACTGTGTCTGAAACAGGTTCGCATTGACAAGTCAACACGAATCCAGCATTCACCTCTCCCGGTTCCAATGCGTAATTCAATTTCATGTCTACCTCTCCTTCTTTTACGTGTGCTCTACACGTGCAACACATACCGCCTTTGCAAGAGAATGGAATATCCAATCCCGCGCGCTGCGCAGCATCTAGGATCATCTCTCCTGTTTTCGGCATTTTGAATTGCGTGTAGTTCCCGTCGAAAATAACGGTCACATCGGCTTGACCTTCCAACACCACTTCTTTCTTCACTACCGGAGGAGCCTGTTTTGCTTGTCCCGGAGAAGCGAATAATTCGTAATGAACATTTCCCTCAGCCATTCCCTTCGACAAATAAAAATCTTTCACGGCGCGAATCATGGGTTCAGGTCCGCAAACAAAAACTTCCGAAACGGTATCTATTGGAATGAAACGTTGGGTATACCCTTCAATCTTCTCAGCATCTATTCTTCCGTGGAAAAGCGCAATGTCATTCGGCTCGCCGCTTAACACATGAAACACACGGAAACGTCCAAGGAATATGTCTTTCATGTCTTCAATCAAATCGCGGAAGATAATTCCACTGAAGTGTCTATTTCCATATATCAAACTCACTTCAGCCTCTGCATTGTTTTGAAGCAGCGTGCGTGCAATCGAAAGCATAGGCGTAATTCCGCTTCCAGCAGCGTAGAGAACCACGTGCGTCTTTCCATCTAAATTATTCGGAGTGAAGTGACCCAAGGGGTTCATGACTTGCATTTCCATACCCACCTTAATCTCCGAAGTAGCCCAAGTGGAAAACACGCCTCCGTCTACTCGCTTGATAGCCACGCGCAATTCACCGTCGTTTGTTCCGCTGCAAATCGAATACGATCTGCGAATGTCTTCTCCGTTTACACTTGCACGAAGCGTAAGGTATTGCCCGGGTTTGAAGGCATAACGCTCCATTAATTCCGCAGGAACTTGAAAGGCAACAGAAACACTATCTGCGGTCTCCTGACGAACATCTGAAACAGTTAAGGCTGAAAAGGTTGGTCTCATAATATTGAAAAGACAAAAATAGGTTAACAGGCTTCTGAACAAGAATTTTTTACCGCTGATATTTGTAATGATTTTGTTTAGGCTGAATGAACTAAATTTGTGTTTATGGAAATGGAAATCGCTCTTCAAAAATTTCAGCAATACTTAGACGCTGAAAATAAAATAGAAGCCAAAGATTGGATGCCCGAAGGCTATCGCAAAACGCTTATTCGTCAGATTGGGCAGCACGCGCACAGCGAGATCATAGGCATGCTTCCAGAAGGAAACTGGATTACGCGAGCCCCATCGCTTCGTCGTAAAGCCATTTTGTTAGCGAAGGTTCAAGATGAAGCCGGACACGGTTTGTACTTGTATTGCGCAGCAGAAACCTTGGGTGTCGACAGAGATACCATGACAGAAGAAATGCTTTCAGGAAAAGCAAAGTACTCTTCCATCTTCAATTACCCAACTATTTCTTGGGCCGACATTGGAACCATTGGTTGGTTGGTAGACGGAGCTGCTATTGTGAATCAGGTTTCATTGCAACGTACGAGCTACGGTCCATACAGCAGAGCGCTTATTCGCATTTGTAAGGAAGAAAGCTTCCACCAACGTCAAGGATATGAAATTTGTATTGCCTTATCGAAAGGTACAGCTGAACAAAAGAAAATGTTGCAAGACGCTTTCAATCGTTTCTGGTGGCCATCGTTAATGATGTTTGGTCCGTCTGACAAGGACTCTGCGCATAGCAGTCAGAATATGGTTTGGAAAATCAAGCGTCACTCAAACGACGATTTGCGTCAGAAGTTTGTAGACATGACGGTTGCTCAAGCGGAATACTTGGGACTAACTATTCCAGATCCAGATTTAAAATGGAATGAAGAAACAGGGCATTACGATTTCGGTGAAATCGATTGGACTGAATTCAACGAAGTTGTGAAAGGAAACGGCCCTTGCAACAAAGAGCGTGTTGCTGCGAAGCAAAAGGCTTGGAGTGAAGGCGAATGGGTTCGTGAGGCGGCGGTGGCTTATGCTGAAAAGCAAAAAGAAAAAGCCGCACAGAGTGCAGCTTAATCCTTAAACTAAAAAACAATTTTATACAGAACGGAGCAGTTGAATCAACTGCTCTTTTTCTTTTACGCCGGCCTCTTTCCATTTCACTTCTCCGTTCTTGAAGATCATGAGTGTTGGAACAGAACGCACGTTGTATTTCGCAGCCACAGCTTGATTGCGGTCAATGTCAATTTTGATAATGCGCGCTTCATCTCCGACAGCAGTTGCCAATTCTTCTAAGATAGGACCTTGGTAATTGCAAGGGCCGCACCATGTTGCAAAGAAATCTACTAAGACCGGCTTATCGCCTTGAATGATATCGTTGAAGCTTCCTTTCATTTTTGTTGAATTAACGATTGCATTTTATTCCAGCTACCTGCATTGTGAACATTGGTGAATCCCATTTGCTTCAATTGCGAAACGGCTGCACCGCTTCTCATACCGCTTCTGCAGCAGAGAATAATGGCTTCGTCTTTTTTCCAAGCTTTCGCTTTCGTAGATATTTCAGGAAGTGGAACGTTGCTTGTTCCTTTCGCGTGTCCTTCAGAATATTCTCCTTTGGTTCTCACGTCAACCAGCTTTGCGCCCTCACGCATCAGCTGCACCAAATCTGCCTTTGGCTTTCCCTTTAAGAATGAAAATAGTCCCATTATACGAGTGCGTTTACTTCCATCCAACCACCACCGTTGTAGACATCTTCTACACCTTGCTGTTGAAGGTATCCGGTCGCCTGTCCGCTTCTACCACCTGAAAGGCAGCAAATAACCAAAGGCTTCGGCATGTTTTTAAGTTCTTCCACTTTCGTAGGTACTTCTTGTAACGGAATATTTATTGCACCCGCTACATGTCCACTTTGAAATTCTTCTCTTGAACGGACATCAACAATTGTTGCCGTTCCATTTTTTAAAGCTGCTAATACATCCATGTTTTTTGAATTTTTAGCGAAGGTAGGATGGTAAATTGAACGGTGTTGTGAGGAGAGTCACATTACTCACCAAAGGTGATCAAACCTTCGGTGAAATCTTTCGGATTGATCATCGGAGATGATTGATCACTTCGTGATTGATCCGAAGGAATAAAACCCTTCCCGTTCCTTCAACAACTCCTGTAACTTCAAAAGCAAATCCCCTTCACTCAAAAGCGGACGCTTCGCGCGCTCTTCCAGAGTATTGAGCCTGCTGAACAGCTCGTCAATGGACACTTTCAAATACCACACTTCAAAATGATTCAATGAAAATTCCACCTTCTCCTCCGTTGTGAAAAAACCAGCTCCCGCAGAAATGATTCCCACCGGCTCGTTCACAATCGATTTCACCATGGAAAATTCTTCCTCACGAAATTTCTCCCACCCCTGCTCCTCCACAAATTCAGCAATACTCCTTCCCCACTTCAACTCCAACATTTCATCTACTTCATAACACGACACACTGCGCTCCACAGCAAGCCTCCTCGCCATCGTCGTCTTCCCACTTCCGGGCATTCCAACTAATAAAATGTGTCTATTCATAATCTTTCCTATTGCACAAGCTCCGCTCCGCGGTCATCGCAAAGCGTCATCCACGAAGTGGTCATCACAACTTGTTGTGTCATCCGCACCGCGGTCATCGCAAAGCGTCATCCACAAAGTGGTCATCACAACGTGTTGTGTCCCGTAAAAGTAATTTAATTCAGAGGTACATTTGTCTTATGAAAAGATTTGCCATCGTATTTCTTGCCTTAATCGCTTTCACACAAGGTTTCGGACAAAAGAAAAAAGTTAATCCTTCCGATCAACAACAACCTTCTCTCGTGATTGGAATTACCGTTGACCAAATGCGCAACGATTACATCGACCGCTTCTGGAACGACTACTGCGAAGGCGGATTCAAACGCCTCGTGCGCAACGGCGCATACGCACGCAATTTGCAATACAACTACATGCCCACTTACACGGGTCCAGGACACGCCGCAATATTTACAGGCACTTCACCAGCACACAACGGTATTGTTGCGAACGACTGGTTCGAACGGAAATATAACCGCATGACATACTGCTCAGGCGACTCTACCGTTAAGGGCGTCGGGACTTCTGCAACGGCCGGAAAAATGTCTCCGCATTACCTAAAATCGAGCACCATTGGCGATGAACTTAAACTCTTCACCGCAGGAAAATCGAATGTCATTGGCATCTCACTGAAAGACCGTGGCGCTATTCTTCCTGCTGGAAGAACGGCCAACGCAGCCTACTGGTTTGTAGGTGGAGAAGAAGGCGTGTGGGCTTCAAGCAGCTGGTACATGCGCGAACTTCCAAAATGGGTGCAAGACTTCAACACCAACGGAAAAGCAAAAGCCTACGCCGCTTCAACCTGGAACCTTCTTCTTCCTGAAGAAAATTACACCGAAAGCATCGATGACAACAACGCCTACGAAATGCCCTTCAAACCGTTGCTTCGTCCTGTCTTCCCATACAACATCGACACACTAAAGAAACACAACGGCGGATACGAAATCCTCAAAGGTGTGCCTATGGGAAATTCGCTTACGCTCGATTTTGCTTTAGCGGCAATAGACGGAGAGCAATTGGGAAAGAACAACACCATTGACATGCTTTGCCTAAGTTTCTCAGCTACCGACTATGTTGGACATCAATTTGGAATTCATTCAAAAGAATTACAAGACACTTATATTCGTCTCGATCGCGAACTAGAAAAATTATTGCTGGAACTCGATAAGCGCTTTGGAAAAGATAACTACCTCTTGTTCTTAAGCTCTGATCATGGTGGTGCGCCAACACCAAGCTTTATTCAAAAATCAAATGCACACGCGGGGTATTGGTCTTCCGATGCGCTAGAAGACAAAGCGGAGCTTTTTATGAATTCGAAATACGGACAAGGTAACTGGATTCTAAACGAAAGCAACTTGAACTTATTCATAAACCGAACGCTCGTTCGGGAGAAGAATATGAAGTTGGAAGACATGCAACGCACACTCGCTAAGTGGGCTGAAGAACAAGATTATGTAACCAAAGCTTTCGCCAGTTGCGATCTTACCGAAGAAAACTACAACGATGGTCTTGGCAAGAAAGTTCAACTCGGATTTCTTCCAGCTCTTTCCGGAGATGTGATTTATGTGCTTGAACCTGGATTCATGGAATACTCTAGACAAGGCACCACACACGGCTCTCCGTATGCCTACGACTCGCAGGTGCCCTTCTTGATGTATGGAAAAAATGTTCCTGCTAGTACAAACTTTGCAGCACACAGCATTACCGATATTGCACCAACTATTTGCAGCTATTTGCGCATTGGAAACCCTAACGCTTGTATTGGCAATCCAATCATTAGCTTCCTCAGACCTACTAAAAAATGATTCATGTTTCATTAAGCACACCGCGCATTCACCGAAAAATGGTGAAGGTGCGTGTGTCATTCAGCCACTCAGAAGAAAATCAAATCGTTCAACTTTCCTCATGGAGACCGGGGCGATATGAAATGGGAAATTTCGCGAAAAACATTTCGCACGTGAAGGCATTCGATTCGTCGAACATCTCCCTTGAAGTTAGAAAAACCGAGAAAGATAAATGGTGCATCGCTTGCAATGCCGACGAGCAAATAACTTTTGAATATTTTTATTGCGCAGCAGAACTCAACGCGGGAAGCACCTATGTGAACAGCCAAATGCTTTATGTGAATCCAGTCAACTGCATTCCTTTCCTTCCAGGCAGAGCGAATGAAAACTATAGCGTTGAAATTCTCGATTCCTATGCACACCTCTCCTGCGAACTTCCGCACGAAGGGAATAAACTCTTCGCACAAAACTTCGATGAATTAGCAGACTCCCCTTTTGTTGCTTCCCACTACAGAGAGGTGCTTTCGGAAGAAATTGACGGCGTTACCTTTCAAGCAAACATCTTCGGAATTACAAATCTGAATTTTGAACGTTTTTGGAGCGAGGTCTGTGCATATACCCAACTTCAATTAAATATTTTCGGAGAGTTCCCTGTTTCAAAATACCGCTATCTCCTGCATTTCACGCCCTATTTCATGCATCACGGTGTAGAGCACACGACAAGCACTGTTATTGTTATGGGAGATGGAGAAAACTTCGATCGCGAAGAGAAGTACAACGAGATGCTTGCCATCTGCAGCCATGAGCTCTTTCACACTTGGAACGTAAAAACCTTACGTCCGGTTGAAATGATGCCGTACGATTTCACGAAAGAAAACTATACTCAACTCGGATACGTCGACGAAGGAGTGACTACCTACTACGGTGATCTTTGCTTACGCCGAAGCGACGTTTGGGACAACGACCTTTGGAAAAACTCGTTGGAAAAATGGTTAAATACCCACCACAGAAACTACGGAAGATTCTCCTACAGCGTTGCAGACAGCAGCGTAGATACTTGGCTCGACGGTTATGTCCCGGGGGTTCCTTGGAGAAAAGTTTCCATCTACAACGAAGGTGCTTTGCTTTCCATGATTCTCGATATTGAACTTATTGCAGCTACGGAAGGAACGAAATCGTTAGACGATGTCATGCACAGCATGTACCACACCTTCGCGAAAAACAACAAAGGGTATTCGGTTGAAGATTATTGGAAAACATTAGAATCCACAGGACTTTCCAACGCGCAAGACTTCAGAAAGAACATCGCTGAAAAAGCAGTGGATTATTCAGATCATCTGAAAAAAGCCTTCGATAAAATCGGTGTTCAACTCGAATGGTTGCCTTCTGTTTTAGCCACCGAACGTTTATTCGGTTTTAGTGTGGACATTCAAATGGGCAAATCAAAAGTCACTTCGGTGTGCATGAATTCTGCTGCAGATAATGGCGGTTTATGGTACGGCGATGAGATCTTAGAAATCGATGGAATTGCCGTAGATCGAAATGTAAACTTCCTTATTGAAGCCACTTCCACAACGCAACTCCTAATTCTACGCAACGGCGTGCAGTTTGAATTGACGCTTCATTCAGATCCTGAACTTCCTATTATTCAGCAATCGCACATTTCATTTCCTGAAAACAACGTCCTATTCAATTACTGGATTGGCAAACGCAACGCATAAAAAAAGGCCTTGAAAATTCAAGGCCCTTTTTATTTGTTTCGATTCGAATTACTTCTTGTCGTCTTTTACTTCTTCAAAGTCAACATCGGTTACTTCACCGTCGTTGCTTCCTGCTTGTTGCTCTCCAGCACCTGCATCTGCAGCTCCACCCGCGTTGTTGTACATGTCTGCACTAGCCGCTTGGAACACTGCATTCAATTTATCCATAGACGCTTTAATGGTATCTAGGTTCTTTTCTGCGTGTGCTTTCTTCAACTCTTCCAAAGACGCTTCAATTTCTGTTTTCTTATCTGCTGGAAGTTTATCTCCGAACTCTTTCAATTGCTTGTCCACTTGGAAAATCAATGAATCGGCTTGGTTCACAACGTCTGCTTCTTCTTTCGCTTTGCGATCTGAATCTGCATTCATCTCTGCTTCCTTCTTCATCTTCTCGATGTCTTCTTTGCTTAATCCGCTAGAAGCCTCAATTCTGATGCTTTGCAATTTGTTGGTTGCTTTATCAAGCGCAGATACATTAATGATTCCGTTCGCATCAATATCGAAGATAACCTCTACTTGTGGAACCCCTCTTGGCGCTGGTGGCAATCCGTCTAAGTGGAATCTTCCAATTGTACGGTTGTCTTTCGCCATAGCGCGCTCACCTTGCAATACGTGAATCTCTACACTTGGTTGGTTATCGCTTGCCGTTGAGAACACTTCAGACTTCTTCGTTGGAATCGTAGTGTTCGCCTCAATCAACTTCGTGAATACACCACCCATGGTTTCAATTCCCAATGAAAGCGGAGTAACATCTAACAACAACACATCTTTCACTTCCCCGGTTAATACTCCTCCTTGAATTGCAGCTCCGATAGCTACTACTTCATCAGGATTCACTCCTTTGCTTGGATCTTTTCCGAAGAAACTCTTAACTGCATCTTGAATTGCAGGGATACGTGTTGATCCTCCTACTAAGATAATTTCATTGATGTCGTTTACAGACAAACCAGCGTTCTTCAATGCGCTTTCGCAAGGAGCAATGGTTCTGCGAATCAACGAATCCGCTAACTGCTCGAACTTCGCACGAGTCAACGTCTTCACCAAGTGCTTTGGTATTCCGTCAACAGGCATGATGTATGGCAAGTTAATCTCAGTTGTTGAAGAGCTAGACAATTCAATCTTCGCTTTCTCTGCACCTTCCTTTAAACGTTGAAGAGCCATTGGATCTTTCGAAAGATCTAAATTTCCATTTTCATTCTTGAATTCTTGAACCAACCAATCGATGATTACTTGGTCGAAGTCATCTCCACCCAAGTGCGTATCTCCGTCTGTTGACAATACTTCAAATACGCCGTCACCTAACTCAAGAACAGATACGTCATGCGTTCCACCACCACAGTCGAACACGACAATTTTCATCTCTTGAGACTTCTTGTCTAGTCCGTAGGCCAAAGCCGCTGCTGTTGGCTCGTTAATGATACGTTTTACTGTAAGACCAGCAATCTCGCCGGCTTCTTTTGTCGCTTGACGTTGCGCATCGTTGAAGTAAGCAGGAACGGTAATAACTGCCTCTGAAACTTCCTGACCTAAATAATCTTCAGCGGTCTTCTTCATCTTTTGAAGAATCATGGCTGAAATTTCTTGTGGGGTGTACTGACGGTCGTCGATTTTCACGCGAGGCGTGTTGTTGTCGCCCTTCACCACCGCGTAAGGCATGCGGGTCGCTTCTTTTTCTGTTTCAGAGAAAGATGATCCCATGAAACGTTTAATACTTGAAATCGTCTTCGTTGGATTCGTAATGGCTTGACGCTTTGCAGGATCTCCTACTTTACGCTCACCACCTTCTACGAAAGCAACAATAGAAGGCGTGGTGCGCTTTCCTTCGCTGTTCGCGATAACCACGGGCTCGT
>JBILOU010000094.1:0-5174 GCA_044374295.1 Flavobacteriales bacterium
CATCATCTAATAAATAATTCACGCAGTTCAGAAGTAAATCTTGGTTGTCATACATCACTCGTTTAAATTCTTTGCTATACCCTAAAGGCATTGGATAATCCTTTCCGTTTTCTGAGCGTACTTCATTGTAGGCAATGTCAGCGTCAGAAATGACAATCATACGTGTAGGTTCACTCGAGGCACGGTATGCAATATCGGCAGACTTTCTAACGCTATCTGGAAGGTAGTCGTTGAAAGCTGAAGGGAAGGTGCCCTCCAATAAAATACCCATGATTTGCTTTGGCTTATTATTGGTCTTGAAATACTCAGCTGTTTCACGTAATAACTCAAGGTCAATGCGAACAGGTGCTTTGAACTCTTTCGCCAATGCTGAAGAAAAGAGGAATGGCGTTTTGCGAATATTTTTATTTTGATTAACGGTGTCTATTGATCCTGCGAATTCAGTGAAGATGGGATCAAGATTCGCAGCAATGGGATGAGGGTGATTTTCAGATGTGAGAATAGGTGCAAAGTAGTTGCTCTTTTCCACATAGCTTCTTTGGTTGCCCATTGGTCCGTTATCTAACATGATAGGAGCACCTTGAAAATCGATAACCATATTTCTGTTCAGACGCACCCCGTATTCATAAAGCATTTCATACAATCCGTTTTCATTGGATACAGCCATGGCTAATCCGCCGGTTTTAATGCTATCTAAATCCATGTGTAAGGCATCGAGTAACCATAGTACTTTTCCACCGTTCATAATAAACTGGTCAATCAAAAAACGGTCTTTGTCTGGAACGACAGTGTCAGGACCAGCTACAATAAGCATGTCGTAAGCGTTTGAACGGTATTGAAATTCAGGAAGCTTGTCGCTCAGCGCGTCCAATTTTCCGTTAATAGTAACGGGTTTAATGTTGTAATTATCTTTAAGAGCATAAGCCAAATACGAAAGGTTCATACGAGGTATTTCCTTGTGTCCTTCCAATACGCCAATCAGGGGCTTGCGATCGCGAAGAATTCTACGGAAACTACTCGCCAATTCATACTCGAGATTGTTCACAGAGAAGTTCACCATTTCAGGATCAGACAGCGGCATTTCGCTTCGCATGAATTGAACAGGATATTCTTTGCCCTTGTATTCAACAATAGCACCTGGCCAAATAATCTTGTTTACTTCAGCGCCGTCTTTTTCGTAGCTGATGTTCGAAAATTTCAAGCCTTTTTCATCCAGTGCCGCGAAAATTTCTTGACGCTTCTTTTCGTCGGCTTCTTCATACGGATCTATAAATTCGTATTCGATTAATCCATCGCTTAAATTATTGAACTCAGCCAAACGCTCTTCAACGGCTTGTTCCAGACGCTTGTAATCTGCAGGAAATTCTCCGTGTAAGTATACGCGAACGTATACAGGTTCTTCCAAACTTTCCAACATCTCTAAAGATGTTTTCGAAAGTGAGTTTCTCTTTTCAGCAGTAATGTCTAATTTGAAAAATACAACCGAGGAGAGCAATGCAATAGCGCACAGAATACCCACAGTTAGAAAAAATTGAACAAGGTCGGAATTGCGTTTCTTCATCTATGCAAAAATGCAATGCTTTCCGCGAAATACGAAACTAATTTCAGGAATTGTTAACATGGCCAAGGCTCTTCATCGATGTCTTTCCCAAATTGAAAATGGCATCGAGAATAGACAAGTCTTGTTCAAACGGAAAGCGATCGGCAAATACTTGCGGATAACTCTTCAATTCAACAGGTCTTGTCCCACGCATTTTCCACCTTTCGTCAAGAACCTTCGACTCCGTCGACCTTTCGTCAAGAACCTTGGGAAACCACCTGCACACCCAGTTGTGTGACCTCGTATTGAAATCAAAAAGGAACTTCTCTTCCTTCAAAAAAAGTTCTTCCAATTCTTGCTCAATAAAATCGTACATCGCGGAATTTCCATAGGCACTGCGAATGGCTTGCAATGTTTTCTTTCCACTGTATTCCGAACTAATGCGAATGTCGCGAAGAAGCGTACGCTCACCACCAGTCGATTCAATCGGAATGGTAAGGGTTTGAACGCCGTTACCCGTGAGTATGTCGAATCGATTGCGATAGGTTTGCTTTTGAAAGTATTCGTCTTGCTCCAATGCGAAATTCTCATCAGCATACAAAACATACCAGCTCACAGGAGCGAAGCAACACAGCGGAAGCGCGTTCATTCGAAATTCTTAATCTACCAGATGGAAGATACGATCCCAACGAATCTGCTCTAACCATGATTTATTGCCGCCATGGTATTCATTATTCTCTTTCGAGAACCAAGTGAATACCGCTTTTCCAACAATGTGGTCTTCCGGAACAAATCCCCAGAAACGGCTGTCAGCACTGTGATGACGATTATCTCCCATCATGAAGTAATAGTTCTGTTTGAACGTATACGTTGCTGCTTCTTGTCCATTGATGAAGATCTTCCCGTCTTTTTCCTGAATGGTATTTCCTTCGTAAGCACCAATCACTCTTCCGTAACGAACGAATGCGTCGTGTGACATTTCAATGGTCATGCCTTCAGCAGGAATAGTTAACGGTCCGAAGCGATCGCTTGTCCATGAATTAAACGGATAGTCAGCGGCATTCGGATAAATAGAAAGTGAATTGTCAGAGGTAGTGTCTTGGAATTGGACAACACTTGGGAAATCGCCAGTCATTCCGCGCATTCTGTTCGCCTCGTCTGTTGTTAATGGAACAAGCAGTTCAGTGCCTTCTTGATTTGCTATTTGCAATTCACTGTTCAACTTACCAAAGTCGCGTTGAAGTTTTGAAACAGCAGAAGGTGATGAAACAGAAACGATGTAATTCCACATCATGCCCACTTTGTTTTCAATGGCAGAACCGTTGATGTAAACTTGTCCGTCGCGCAATTCAAGGGTTTCCCATGGAAGACCAATGCAACGCTTGATGTACATTTCTTTTTTATCGAGTGGACGGTGACGTGTCCCTCCAATTTTCAAATTACCTCTTCCTCCAGGTGTGTTTTCTCGACACGATTTACATGTTTTCTTTTCGTTGAAATTGTTCCGCGCCATGGCGTCGTATTTCGCTTTATCGGAAAGGTATAATTCAACGTTGTTACCAGCCATGGTTATGGCTTCGTTGCGAAGCAATTCGTAGTAGTTGTGTCCAACATAATAAGGATCTACCAACACAGTATCTCCATTCGGGAAGTTGAAAACCACCGGGTCGAAACGTTCTACTTTTCCGAATCCAGGCGTGCGCATGTATGGCAAACTGAACCATTCAACATAACTGTTGGTGAGTCCGCCAGGAATGGCATTGTGGAAGAAAGGAATAGAAACCGGAGTCATAGGTAAACGTGTTCCGTAAGTGAACTTGTCTACGAATAGATAGTCGCCTACTTTCATACTTGCTTCCATAGATGGAGTAGGAATGGTGAAGGCTTCGAAAGTGAAGGAACGGATAATACTTGCTGCAACAACCGCGAACAAAATAGCTTCTCCCCATTCGCGTCCCCAACTTTTTTTCTTGTCCTTCCAATTGCGAGGACCTACATATTTTTCTTCATTCTTTTTGAAGGCCAATTCATAAAGTGCATACCATGGCAGCGCTCCGAATTTCCATTGTGATCCTGCAGAACGTTGGTTGAAGACGATGCCCATTTCAACATTCACAATAACCAACATGATTAGGTTAACGCCAGGTACTAAAAGCAACAAGAACCAATACCAAGGTCTTCCAATTATTTTCAGCATAGGAAGAAAATGCAGAATAGGAATAAATCCCGGAAGTTTAAAAGTCAATCCGCTTCGCTTCATTAAAGCGGGAGTGGTAGCGCATTGAATAGCGATTAACAACAGAAGTAATATCCAAGGAATAAGATTCATTTTCTTTTTATTAGTGTGGCGAAGTTACAAATTCAAGACATCTTTCATGGTATAGACACCAGACTTTCCATGAAGAAATTCTGCAGCGCGAATCGCACCTGCGGCAAATCCTTTTCTGCTGTGGGCTTCATGTTTCAATTCAATGGTGTCAATTTCGCTCGTGTAGCGAACGGTATGTGTTCCCGGAACATCGGGTAAACGCAGCGCTGAAATGTTCAGCGCATTCAGTATTTCTTCCCCAATCTCCCCCTCTCTTAACTTTTCTTCCCCATTCTCCAAATTCCAACTTGTTAAATTTTTGGAATTCTCCAAAATCCCTTCAGCAAGCGTAATAGCCGTTCCGCTTGGCTTGTCGAGTTTTGCGGTGTGATGAATTTCTTCAATGCTAGCTGTGTACTCTGGGAATTTCGACATAACACGAGCAAGTTCTTTGTTCAGATGGAAGGTGATCTGAACGCCAATGCTGAAGTTCGTTGCTGAAAGCAGGGCGTTATTCGATTTCATTTTTGAAATCACTTCGTCGTACTGTCCGTACCACGCGGTTGTTCCAACAACAACGGGTACGTTTGCCTCGAAGCAAAGCACAATGTTTTTCGAACATTGCTCTGGAGTACTGAATTCAATGGCGACATCTGCTTGCGACAGCGTTTCAATTGTTGCGGGATTTTCTGAATTGAATTTTCCAGCGCATGTGTGTCCGTATTCGGAAAGCAAGGCCTCTATTGCTTTGCCCATCTTTCCATATCCCAACAATGCAATTTTCATCAGTGAATATTTAAGGTGAAATGAAGTCCAGTAAATCGGGGAGAAACAACAGGAGTGTAGTTCAGCGAAAGATTCGGGCTAACATCAAAAGAAAATAAATGAGCATCTACATTCGCGTCAATAATCTGAAGCGCGTATACACCAAGGAAACTCATGTAACTTATGTCAACGAGCTTTTTGTAGAACTGTTGGTTCAGATCGAGCTGGGTGTTACTCAGGCCCTCTGCTTCGCCAGTTGGATTTGTTAAGGGATCAGTGTCATTGAATGCGATATAGGCTCCTTTCCAAAAACGATAGTTCTGCGTGTTATCTGAAATGAAATACACACAAGCTCCGAGCCCAGCATAGACTATCGGTGCCTTCCAATATTTACGATTGTAAATCTGTCCGCTACCTGGAAGAACTGCCGAATAAATTGTTGCTTTTAATGGGCTATGTGGTTGGTTCCATTTCAATTGAAATTTGGAACTGTCAGAAACAGCGACAGCATTGCTTTGGGCAATGCTGTTCGATGCAATGAGCATAAGAAGTGCGATGAAC
>JBILOU010000047.1:0-17648 GCA_044374295.1 Flavobacteriales bacterium
CAGATTAAGTCAGCAGCAGATTCAGGTTTTCTTAGATGATTACAAGAGCTATGTGGCACTTTACCACAAGCCACGCGCGAATGCCGAGAAGCATACAGCTATGACCAGCGTGAAGGTGCTTCGACTTTGCGAGGAGATTCATACGTCGCTGAATCACCACGAACGCTTCATGGTTTTTGTTCGTTTGGTTGAATTCGTTTTCACTTCGCACGAACACTCGCAACAAGATTTAGAATTTCTATCTACTGTGGCCGATGCTTTTCACATCGATGAAAAGATGCGCATGGCCATTATTCATTTTGTTCATTCGAAGGAAATAGAATCGTCTGATTATTTCTTCTGCATGAAGAATACCGAGGCGAATGAACACAGCCATTTGCCTTCAGGCGATTTAATTTTCTTCCGTATTCCGGAAGAGAATTTGTTTTTCTTTCGTTACCTCGGTAACGATGAACTGAAGCTGAACGGAAGTTCAATTACGCCAAGTTCTGTATATGCGTTTTCTTCCGGGTCTTCCATTCGTGGAGCGAAGAGCAAGCCTGTTTTTTACAGTGATGTTCTGCATGCTTTCCTTGCATCTGAGCACCTCGACGGAATAGATTTTCTTTGTAACTCTATCTCGCATCAATTTCCAAATGGAAAAAAAGCATTGGAAACCCTGCGCTTCAGAGCTTCTTCCGGGAATCTCATTGTTATTATGGGTGGAAGTGGTTCGGGGAAATCAACGCTGTTAAATATCCTGAACGGAAACACTCGTCCGAAATACGGCGATGTTCAAATAAACGGAAAGAGTATTTTCAACAAGAAAGAATCGTTGAAACACCTCATGGGCTATGTTTCGCAAGACGATATTCTTATTGAAGAACTCACGGTGTTTCAAAATTTGTACTTCAACGCACAATTGCTTTTCAAAGGAAAGTCGAAACTTGAATTGCAAAAGCTGGTGCTCCGAACGCTTCAAGATGTTGGACTTTCAGATTGCAAAGATCTTCGTGTTGGAAACGTGCTAGACAAGACCATTAGCGGTGGACAGCGCAAGCGCTTGAACATTGCGTTGGAACTTATGCGTGAGCCCGAGGTGTTGTTCGTAGATGAACCCACAAGCGGACTCTCGAGTAGAGATTCAGAAAACATTATGGATCTGTTGAAGGAGTTAACGCTTCGTGGAAAACTCATCTTCGTGGTTATTCATCAGCCAAGCAGCGATATCTTCAACCTGTTCGATCAATTGCTTCTGTTAGATCAAGGCGGAATGCCCATCTATTACGGCAATCCGATCGACAGCATTTTGTACTTCAAGAAATTGGTGAATCAGGTGAACATAGACGAGAGTCGGTGTTCGCATTGCGGGAATGTAAATCCGGAACAGCTCTTCAACATTATTGAAGCGAAGGTGCTCGACGATTACGGAAATGAAACGCAACAGCGACGCATTACTCCGCAAGAGTGGAACAATTTCTACAACATCATGTGCGCGCCTGAACAAGACACGCGTATAAAGGAAGAAGCGAAGAACACCGAGTCAGAGAAGAAGTTGTTGGGAAGCAATCTTCCAAATGCACTGAAGCAATTCCAGGTGTTCTTCTGGCGCGACGTGCTAGGGAAAATTACGAATAAGCAATACCTTATCGTGAACCTGCTGGAAGCGCCGTTGTTGGCGTTCTTGCTCAGTTGGTTCATTAAATACTCGGCGAAGGACGAATACATCTTCCGCGAAAATGTTAACCTTCCGCAGTATTTATTCATCACTGTAGTGGTGGCGTTGTTCATGGGATTAACCGTGAGCGCGGAAGAAATTATTAAGGACAAGAAGATTCTGAAGCGCGAGAAATACCTGAACCTGAATAAGAACAGTTACCTGTTTTCGAAGTTGGGACTCATGTTTTTTATCTCGGCCATTCAAACAGCCTCGTATGTTTTAATTGGAAATTCAATACTGGAAATTCAAGGCATGTTCTGGCCGTTCTGGATCATCTTGTTCAGCACCGCGTGCTTTGCGAATGTGCTAGGGCTGAACATTAGCGCCACGTTCAACAGCGCGAAAGTGATCTACATTCTTATTCCCATTCTCATTATTCCGCAGTTGTTGTTCAGTGGCGTTATTGTAAGATTCGATCGCTTGCACAAATCCATGGTGACCGAAGGCGAAGTATCTTGGGTTGGAAATGCTATGGCCAGTCGCTGGGCCTACGAGGCTTTGGCAGTAGAGCAATACTGCAACAACGACTTCACTTCACGCGTGTTCGACACCGATGTTCAATTGAAATCGTTGACCTGGGAAAAAGATTTTTGGGTGGTTGAAATGCGCAATCAGCTGAACAATTGGGACAAGCCGAATTCAACCATAAATGTTGAATTGATGAAGAATGAATTTGCTAAACGCGCCGAAAGCACCGCCGAACTCAATTGGGCGTTGCAACAAATTGAATCGAATGGCATAGGGGCTAGAGATACTGTTTTGGGTGTGTTGAGTATTTACGAGTCGGCGCTTATTGACCGCTACAACAACTTGAGCGACGCGAAAGAGCAGTGGTTGTCTTCCTTGCGCGATATGGAAGAGAAGCAGAAGCAATACCAGCAAGACATGGACAACTACTTCAACGAATCGTTGGAAGAGTTCGTTACCGCTAAAAATGATGTGAAGAAAATTGTGGTGACGGATAACGCGTTGGCGCGAAAAGCAACACCGATTTATTTCATTCCGAATAAAGGAACTGCCTTTTGGAAGTCGCATTTCTATGCACCGAAGAAGTGGATAGGAGGAAAGGAGAGTGGGAATTATGTGAATACGCCTGGGGCTAACACGATTGTCATTTGGTTAATGACTGTGGCGCTTACATTCTTGTTGTTGTTCGACGGATTGAATAAGATAGCGAAGCTTTACACCTTCACCATTCGGAAAGGAACAGATAAGATCGCTTCGTAATCTTCTCCGGCTTCAAGCATGTCTTCGTCGTCTGCTTCGTAATGCCAAAGTACTGTTGCGTTATCTCCAAGTGGTTCTAGTTTACGGAAAAGATCGAGCAAGCATTTCGAACTACTCGTGTTGAAGTATTCCAAGTGAACATGAAATTCTGTTTTAGCTGGTGAAGATTTCACCCATTCACCCATCCACTCAATTAGCGGTTTGTAGAAGTCTAATGCATTTTCTGGAATAGATCTTCCTTTCAATTCTAAAATACCTCCAACTGCATTGAAATGCGCATGTGGGGATTTGGGAGAAGCTTCGCGAACGATTGAATTCATGACTGCAAGATAGAAATTTCTTTGAAGCAAAATTAAGCGAGTATATTTGTTTTCGAAAATTAGTTATGCAGAATACTCAAGAGTGGTTTGCGTCGTGGTTCAACTCTCCCTTTTACCGCGAATTGTACGCACACAGAACAGGAGAAGAAGCGCGGGCGTTTGTGTTGAAGTTGATTCAAGAATTGAATTTGCCAGCAGGAGCAAGTGTTCTAGACGTATGTTGCGGCAACGGAAGACATAGCGAAGTTTTTAACGAGAAGAATTTCAATGTAGTTGGAATAGACATTAGCGAGAAGAGTTTAGAAGAGGCGAAGGCGCGGAATTTATCGAATGCTTATTTTCATTATGCCGATGCGCGCAATTTCGAGATGCACGAGCGTTTCGATTGTGTGGTAAATCTCTTCACCAGCTTCGGATATTTTGAAACAACGGAAGAGCATATTGAAATGCTTCAGCGTATTTACGAGCATTTGAAAGACAACGGTGTTTTTGTATTCGATTTTTTCAATGCTGAAAAAGTTCGTGCTGCCGGCTCTGAAGACCGCAAGGTGGTGAAGGACGGCGCTGAGTTTCACATAACGAAAGAGATCACCAACAACCGCGTAATTAAGCACATTCGCATTCAGAAAGAGGCTGCGCGCATGGATTTTCAAGAATCGGTAGCGTTGTATTCGAAGGAGCAGTTGGTGGAGATGTTTGAAGTAATAGGATTTAAAAATATAAACACATACGGAGATTATGAGTTGGGGTCGTTTGACTTAGCGAACTCGGATCGTTGTATTATTATTTGTTCGAAGTAATGGAAGGTTCATTTTGGGTATCGGTGCTTTCGCTTTTTAGCGCATCTATGTTAGGCGGTTCGTTGGCGTTGTTGTGGAAGATGAAAAACAACCAATGGTTGAAATTGCTTTTGTCTTTTAGTGCGGCGTATTTGTTGGGACTAACGGTGTTGCATTTGTTTCCTGAATTGTATCATTCAGACTGGGAATATGCGGGTTGGTTTGTTATAGCTGGATTTTTACTTCAAGTTATTTTAGACTTTTTCTCTCACGGTGTAGAGCACGGACATGCGCATACGCACGATCACATTTCGGGATCTTTCTTGTTCTTGGTCATGGCGTCGTTGTGGATTCACGCGTTCATTGAAGGCATGCCGTTTGGCGCAGATGCGCACGTCCATACAGAAGACGTTACCGCTGCCGCTCACGGCCACGAGCATCACGATCACAACAATCCGTTGTTGTTGGGAATTTCCATGCACAAGATTACCGAAGCTTTTGTCTTGGCCTCGTTGTTTTTGCATGCTGGGGTGAAGAAAGCGAAGGCTTGGTTCTTACTTATTCTATTCGCTTGCATTGCTCCGCTTGGCGCAGCGTTTCATTTGTTCGTAGACTCTCAAGGCTGGGATGTTGAAGGTTGGTGGTACACGGCCATGATTGGCGTGTTAATCGGAATCTTGCTTCACGTCTCAACCATTATCCTTTTCGAAAGCGAAGAAGGTCATTCTTTCAACTGGAAAAAGTTTGTGATGGTGTTGTTGGGAATTGTGAGTGCAGGACTGCTTGTTTGAACTACGTAATTCGAAAATCGAAGATTTTATTCCTACTGCGTAATTCCTACTGCGTAATTGGAACTTCGTTGTTTTTAGTGTCCGGAACGGTTATCACACAAAGTGTGTCATCACGAAGTGTCATCCTTCAAAGAAGGTCATCACACAAAGTGTGTCATCACCAAAGGTGTCATCGCTTGCGTAAAACAAAAAAGCCGCTCGAAAGCGGCTTCCCTGTTGTTTAGGTAATTATTCCAGTGGAAAGATTCACTTTGTGAAAGATTCCAAAGGAAAAGCGATTTAAGCAATGCTTAATTTTTTCTCTAAATCTTCAAGATATTTTCTGAAGTGTTTGTCGGTTTCTTGTAAGTTGTTAACTGTGCGACAAGCGTGAAGAACAGTCGCGTGGTCTTTACCGCCGCAATGAGCTCCAATACTTGCCAAACTGCTCTTCGTCATCTTCTTCGCGAAATACATCGCAATCTGACGCGCTTGAACAATCTCGCGCTTACGCGTCTTGCTCTTCAACAACTCAATAGGTAAGTCGAAGTAATCGCAAACAACTTTCTGAATGTAGTCAATGCTAACCTCACGCGCCGTGTTCTTAACGAACTTATCAATCATCTGCTTCGCAAGATCAAGCGTAATCGCTTTCTTGTTCAATGAAGATTGAGCAATTAAAGAAATCAATGCGCCTTCTAGCTCACGAATGTTCGTAGTAATGCTGTAAGCCAAGTACTCAACAACTTCGTCTGGAAGATCAATTCCATCTGCATACATCTTCTTGCGAAGAATAGCAATACGCGTTTCCAAAGATGGACATTGCAAATCTGCACTCAATCCCCACTTGAAGCGAGATAACAAACGTTGCTCCATGCCTTGCAACTCAACCGGTGGCTTGTCACTTGTTAAAATGATTTGCTTACCTGTTTGGTGAAGGTGATTGAAGATGTGGAAGAATACATCCTGCGTCTTCTCTTTTCCAGCGAAGAAATGAACGTCGTCTATGATTAACACATCCATCATTTGATAGAAGTGCGAAAAGTCGTTAATGGTTCCGTTCTTAACAGCATCAATGAATTGGTGCGTAAACGTTTCACTGTTTACATACAACACTGTTTTCTCAGGATACTTGTTCTTAATCTCTAATCCAATTGCGTGAGCCAAGTGAGACTTACCGTATCCTGTGCTTCCGTAAATTAACAACGGATTGAATGCTGTTCCACCTGGCTTGTTAGCAACCGCATATCCAGCGCTGCGAGCCAGACGGTTGCAATCACCTTCAACGAAATTTTCAAATGAATAATTCGGATTCAAATTCGAATCGATATTCAATTTGCGAAGACCAGGAATGATAAACGGATTCTTAATTGGAACATCGCCAAGATCCAAAGGCATTGCAACAGGCGCATTCTTAACGGCCTTGCGATTGCTAGTTGGAACTTTAATGGTGTAAGGAGCGTTCGAAGCCTGATTGTTTTCCATGATGATGGAATATTCCAATCTTCCTTCAGTACCCAATTCTTTGCGAATGATCTTTTTCAAAAGAGTCACATAGTGCTCTTCCAACCACTCGTAGAAAAACTGCGAAGGGACTTGAATCGTTAAAACTTTGTTTTCAAGTTTAACGGGTTTAATCGGTTCGAACCAAGTTTTGAATCCTTGCGGACTTACATTGTCTTTAATGATATTTAAACAATTTTGCCAAACTTGATTGAAATCGTTATCCATAATACTACTGCGTATAAAAAAGGTTAATCGTCTGTTTAGGTGCCGGTAGACAACAAATATGCTTCACGTTTCTCGGACTACAAAAGAAATGTAAAAAAAGTGAAAAAAAAACTCAATTACCCCTTGACTTATGAAAATTTTTGGCGTATTAATTTAAGCCCTTTGTTCGAAAGATTGTTCAAAGATTTTGAGAATGAAAATCTTAGCAAGACAATTCAATAATTTCTTTGTGGCTATGAAAATTCAAGATTGCGTCTTCCATTCCAAATTTACTGTAAGATATTCAGAAACCGACCGCATGGGCTATTTGTATTACGGTCATTATGCTGCATATTTCGAAGTGGCTAGGGTAGAGGCGTTGCGCGAATTGGGCGTCGTTTATAAACAACTTGAAGACGAAGGAATTCTTCTTCCGGTTAGAACCTTCAACATACATTACAAAGCTCCTGCGCATTACGACGATCTTGTTGAAATTCAAACACGCATTACACAGTTCAGTGGCACACGAATTTTATTTCATTTTGAATCATTCCGCAACGATACGTTGTTGAATACAGCAGAAGTGGAATTGGTGTTTGTTGACAAGAACACAGGCAGACCTTGCAAAGCCCCTGAACACATTGTTCGATTATTCGAAGATTAACTCGCCGCTTCCATCACGAACGAAATCATACAAGGCTGGAGTTTGCTTCAACACAACATTCCCCGCATCTTCTATTCGAATAAATGCATATTCATTTGCTTTCGCATAAATGGGTTGCAACGAAGAGTTGTTAATGTAAACTTGATTGGCATTGAGCTCTCCGGCATGAGTAATTCCGTAGGCGTCTGAATACAATTCTGCAACTTGAACAGTGCCTTTCAAATACGAATCGTTAGCACCCGTTGGAGAGCCGCAATAGATGGTGTCGCAATTCAAGTTTAACTCCACCTTTCCATTCGCATGCTTATTCTCTATCACAAGTTTACGTGCTTTCATTTCATTCAATGAAACAACATTTCCAGTGCTGAAATTTTGAATGTTCGTGATGGAATCGAAATACAACGTCACCGTTATTTCGTTTTCAAACGATCGAAGAAAATTACACGTGTTCACGTTTTCAATTTTCAATACACCGTCTGAAAGTTGAGCGTCTATTTTCGGAAGTAAATTCTTCGGACCGGTAATTTCAATTCCACAAAAATTAGTGTCGACCAATTCGTATTTCAAATAGCTATTCAATTCAAGTTTGGTGAAACTTCCTAAATCTCTTGTTTCGGTTTGAACTTCTCCCGCCGTTTTAAAGCAATCGGGAGCATTCTCTTTGTTGCACGAACAAAAAGTTAGCACAAGGCCCAACAGGCCTAGCTTACAGACGGTAGCCAAATCCAATCTCACCATAATCTGCTTTTGCAAAATGAGTTTTTAATCCGAATTGAATGAACCAATGTTTGTCCTTCGGTGCATGACGAACCATTACACGTTGATACAAAGGCGTTGTCTCGCCCCACTTATCCCAAATGTAAAAGCCCTGAACAATGCGTAATTGCGTGTTTCCGAAATTCTGACAAAACGTTGGTCCAACGCCCAGTTGAAAAACCGAACGATTGTTCGGTCGAGCACCGTCTCTGTTTTCCATCAACGGAATTAATGAACTATTGAACATGAGGTCAGCTGTTAATCCGAAAGAACGCTTTACTCGTGATGTTCTGCGATCCCACGCTGCACTGAGCAGATGAATGGGGTATTTCTTTCCGTAAGGTTGCATGACTTCTTTCCATCCTTGCGTGTAAGAAATACTGCGGTTGTATTTGCTTAAAAAGCGTAGCAACAGAATTTCATATTCTTCATCTTTTCTTGGTTGCTTGGGCTTAGTTAATGGCTGAATACCTAACGTAAGAGCCATGGTGTTCGTTCCGAGATTCGGTAATTGAAAAGCGCCGTTCGAAAAATGCGTAACGCGAATTCCCAATTTGTATTGAAGATTTTTGGTGTGAAAAATTTCCTGATCGAAGCCAATACTCAATGCAGCATTGAAGTGCGAACCCAGAACAGGCGCTTGGTAATTCGATTGTAGATTCCAAATCTTCGTGGTGTAACCCAAGCCAATGCCGAGGTTGATGAACTTCTTGTTTGAAGGACGCTCGCCAAAGATTTTGCGGTTGGTGGGAAATTGATTCCAGAAACTCAACGCGAATTGTTGTCCCAACTGTTGAATGTTCCCGGTGTTGATGTAGGTGAAATCGACACCCTGATAAGGATTTCCGTAAGGCCTTGAATAGAGTCTGTTGGTTATGCGCTTCACAACACGGACGCTTCCACCTACACTGTGCCCCGAGATAAGCGGTTCCATTAGCGAGTTATGTGGAACCACAAATCCGAATTGAAGACCGCCATGCACCTGCCATTGCTCTTGTCCGAATGCCGCAAGGCCTGAACAAATAACCAACAACAGGACAAGTGCTTTTCTCATTACAGATTTTCTTTCAAGAAGTTGGTCATCTTGCTAAACAAGTGTAAGCGCGTGTTTCCTCCGTAAATGCCGTGGTCTTTATTCGGATAAACAAACAAGTCGAAAGGTTTATTCGAAGCAACCAATGCGCTTACCATATCCATAGTATTTTGGAAATGCACATTGTCATCGGCGCTTCCGTGAACCAACAAATAGTTTCCTCTTAATTGCTTCGCGAAATTGATAGGCGAGTTGTTTTCGTATCCACCTGAATTCTCTTGCGGGGTGCGCAAGTATCTTTCAGTATAAACGCTGTCGTAATACTTCCAGTTCGTAACAGGAGCAACAGCAATTCCGGTCTTGTAATAGTCAGCTCCTTTGGTCATGCACAACGAAGTCATATACCCGCCGTAGCTCCATCCTTGCATACCAATGCGCGCTGCATCTATGTATGTTTGTTGACCTAAATATTTCGCGAAGTCTATAAAGTCTTGCGTTTCATTTCCACCTAAATTCATGTAGGTTGAATGTTTGAAATCTTTGCCACGGAATTGTGTTCCGCGCGGATCACAGCTCACCACAATGTATCCTTCCTGACAAAGCAATTGGTACCACATGTAGTTCTTTCCGCCGTAGGAGTCAAGAACAGTGTTGCTTCCAGGTCCCCCGTAAATGGCAACCAACACAGGATATTTTTTATTCGGATCGAAGTTGGCAGGCTTCATCATCCAGCAATTCAAATCGGTACCGATTGAATTCTTAAACGAGAAGAATTCTTTCTTCACGCAATTGTATTCATTCAATTTCGCTGAAAGGGTTTCGTTCTTAATCAGCACACGCTTCGTGTTTCCTTGATTGTCGCGAATGCAGAAAGTAGGAGGGGTGTTGGCGTTGCTGTAGGTGTGAAGGAAATACTTCAATCCGTTGCTGAACGCCGCTTCGTTGGTTCCGTCGTCAGAGGTTAAACACTTCCAGGTGTTCTTCTTCAAATTAACACAGTACACATACTTCGAAGTCGCATCTAGCGAGCTGCTCATGCGCTTGTTGTAATTGACTTGTGCAGCGCGAGTAGAACTGAAATAAATGTTTCCTGCTTTTTCATCGATGCCGTAAAAATCAAGAATCTCCCAATTTCCGCTGGTTAACGCTTTCTCTACTTTCGTTCCTAAGTCAATCTGATACAAATGCGCATAACCACTTTTTTCGCTGGTGTAGATCATACAATTTCCACCCGATAAAAATTGAATGTTGTCATTCACATCAATGTAGGTTTCAGATTTCTCTTCCATCAACACTGCTGTTGGCCAAGTGTCATTTCCTTCAACGCGAATGGGAGCCGTTAATTCATAGACCAAATGATTTTGATGACGATTCATTTTTTGAACCAACAAATGCGTGCTTTGTTTTCCCCACTTGATACGAGGAATGTATTCGAACTCGGCAGAAGTCTTTTCAACCAAGAAACTTTTGTTGGAATTCAATTCATAAATGTGAATGCTCACATCTGAATTTTTTTCTCCGGCTTTCGGATACTTGAACGTGTTTCTTTCCGGATATAAACTTCCGTAAATATCCATTCCATATTCAGGAACGCCGCTTTCGTTGAATTTGTAGTAGGCGAGAAGCGAACCGTTTTCATTCCAATACAATCCGCGATCGAATCCGAATTCTTCTTCGTACACCCAATCGGTTGCTCCGTTAATGATTTTGTTTTTCTCTCCGTCGAAGGTGATTTGCTTTTCCTCTTTCGTTTCAATATTGAAAATGAAAATGTTGTTGTTGCGAACAAAGGCCACACGCTTTTTATCTGGAGAGATCGTCGCCAAGCGTTGCTTTCCTTTTTTGAAGTTTGCAATAGGTGTGGTTTTTCCGCTTGCCAAATCGTGAACCAAATAATTAGCCATGCTGCTCCAACGGTAAATGCCTTCGCTTTCTGTTTCAATCAATAACATGGTTTCATCTGCATTGAAACTGTAATTGTCGAACGCGCTCATTTCATTCCCGAAAATTCTTTTCGAAGAGGTAATCGTCTTCAAGGTATCACCAGTTGCGAAGCTGCATTGGATAATGGTTTGTCCGTTTAGATCTGAACCCATCACGTCTGAAAACGTTTCACCGTCTTTCATCGAGTTGAATCCGCCAAGGTATTCCGCGTTGAATTCGCGGCTGTTCCAAATGAGTTCGTTGGTAATTTTTTTCTGTGCGTTTATGCCGAAAGCGGCAGCCAAGAAAAGCAAAGAGGCAAGGGTCTTTTTCATAATTATAATCAGTTCCGAAAGATAAGCCGAATGCAGAAGATATGCAATTGTGCCGTTAATTTGCGCCATGAATTTGAAATTAGCTACACTCGCAATGGTAGCGGTTGCATTCAGCAGCTGCACACAACAATTGGTTTTGGAATCGCTTCCGGTTACAGCAGAGCCAGGTCCTGTTACTTATGAGAAAGAAACCCATTTCAAAAACATTCATCAAATCACCTACGGCGGTAACAATGCCGAAGCGTATTGGAGCCCCGACGGAAAGCAACTTATTTTTCAAAGCGACAACTCGAAGTGGGGAGTAGGCTGCGATCAGATATTCCTTTTGAATGTGGAAGCGAAGGCAGACAGTTCGAAGCGTCAGTTGGTTTCAACCGGACTTGGAAGAACCACTTGTTCTTGGTTTATGCCCGATGGAAAATCTTTCCTTTATGCTTCAACGCACAAAGGCGGAGAGTCTTGTCCACCGCCACTTCCGAATACCGGAAGATATGTTTGGCCGTTGTACACTTCTTATGATATTTACACTGCTGATCTTCAAGGAAAGGTAACGAAGCAATTAACCGATTCGCCGCGTTACGATGCTGAAGCGACGATTAGTCCGAAAGGAGACCGAATCGTTTTCACTTCATTGCGCAACGGTGATTTGGATTTGTACACCATGAATTTAGATGGAAGCGATGTGAAGCAAATTACATTCGACTTGGGCTATGATGGCGGTGCATGTTTTTCTCCGGATGGAAAGAAAATCGTTTGGCGCGCGTCTCGTCCGAAGAACAAAGAAGAGATAGATGCTTACAAATCATTGTTGAAGGAAGATATGGTTGAGCCTTCAAACTTGGAAATCTTCGTTGCGAATGCCGATGGTTCAGATGCACATCAGGTCACTTCTTTGGGAAATGCAAACTGGTCGCCAACATTCACTCCGAAAGGAGATAAGGTTCTATTCTGCAGCAATCACAATAGCACGCGCGGATTCCCTTTCAATTTATTCTTGGTGAATCTAGATGGAAGTGGATTGGAGCAAGTGACTTACGATACCGAATTCGATTCGTTCCCTATGTTTTCACCCAATGGAAAATACTTGGTGTTCTGCAGCAACCGTCACAACGGAAGAACGCGCGATACGAATATCTTTATCGCGGAGTGGATTGACTAAGCTGTCTTTTGAATTTTAAGAAATCTTGAATCACCGCGAAGGTGAGGAGTGGAAGTACGAACACGATAAGTGGATTTTCATTCCATGCCTCTTCAAACTGAAATTTTACTAAGGCAATAACGGCATGTGTCATTCCGCAGCCCCAGCAGTGAACACCAAAGATTGCAGTGAACAAACAGGGAATGCCTATGTCTGCAACGTTGAATACGTTCAGCATAACAGCAATGCATTCGTAAATAAGAACCCCGGAAACAATCCAGTTCTTTCGCAAGTATTTCAGAAATACGGTCAAGAGAATTATCCTTCGAAGGTGATGGATACAACGAAGGCGCGAGAGCGCAACTTGTCTATTGGAAGCGCGTACTTCGTGTCTTCGTGAATGAGTAAATCGGGAAGACCAATGCTCGTTTTGAATTCTATTGCAAATTTGAAAAACGGAAGGAAGAAATCGAATCCACCTCCAGCTTCAATGCAATAGTCGTTGCTCTTCAACTTTACAACAATTTCACTCGATTGATTGTTGCTCACATCTTTTTGCGATTGCATATCACGTGCATACTTTCCACCCAACAATCCGTAGGCTGCAAAGTTTCCCGTTCTATTCGTTCTAAACTTCACCAATACAGGAAATTCCAACCACACACTTGAGATGGGCTTGGTCTGTGTGTCGATTTTGTTGTTCGCCTTCAAAAATTGATATTGGAGTGAACGGTCTTGAAAAGATAATCCAGGTAAAAAGCGCACATTCACGTTGGGAAGCGGATTGTACGATGCAAGAATGTGCAAGTTGAATCCAGCTTGCGGAACATTCGTAATACTCAACAACGAATCTTGAAATGAAAAATCAGGTTTGTAGTTAATGAAGAACGAACTCTGATTGCCGCTTAAAGCAAATCCAAAATGATATTTTCTGTAATCGAATTTGGCTAGGTTCATTGCAGCACGATCACGTTGCGCAAAAGAGGCCAGTGCAATGAAGCTAAATAAAAATGCTGCGACTAATTTTTTCATTGTAGTTCTTTCAACATAACGGTTCTAAAAATCCAAGGCACAATAAGGGAAAAGATGAGTGAGCTCAACATCATTCCTGATATACCTGCTGCCACTACTGTTTTCACCGATGTCATGGTGTTAACGCGTTCAATGTAGCTTTGTTGTATCTCTTCTTTTGTTAAATCTTTCAGTTGCTCATTGGTTGAAGTTATGGCATTCACTTCTTCAGGCGTGTCCAACGCTTCCTCAAGTAATTTGTAATCGGCAGCGCGTTTAATGCTCATGTCGTTCGACGATGAATAATAGACACCAATGGCCAATCCAATGGCAACACCGTATGCAACACCCGCGCGCAGTGACAATTTGAAATCGTCGAAATAACTTCTTACTTGCGGCTCTGCGCTGTAGGTTTTATAAAGGGTTATCACAATCAAAGACAGTAAGAAAACAAGATTCAAGAGAACTCCTTTCGGTTGTGCTCCTGCATAATTGTAGGCAAAGTAATGACCAAGCCCAAAGCGCAATCCCAACCACAATACCGCTAACGAAAGGGCATAGGCCCAGATACGCCAAGTGCTCATTACGAATTCATGGTTACTAAGAACTCTTCATTGGTTTTCGTGCGCTCTATGCGATCTTTCACGAACTCCATGGCCTCAACCGGATTCATATCTGCAAGGTGTCTGCGTAGGATCCACATGCGTTGAAGAGTGTCTTTGTCTTGCAATAAATCTTCGCGACGTGTTCCTGAAGAAAGAATATCAATGGCAGGGAAAATACGTCTGTTGCTAATCTTACGATCCAATTGCAATTCCATATTACCTGTTCCTTTGAACTCTTCGAAGATTACTTCGTCCATCTTACTTCCGGTGTCTACTAACGCTGTTGCAATAATGGAAAGTGATCCACCATTTTCAATCTTACGCGCAGCTCCGAAGAAACGCTTTGGTTTTTCCAATGCATTCGCTTCAACACCACCCGACAATACCTTTCCGCTTGAAGGCGCAACGGTGTTGTATGCACGCGCTAAACGTGTGATTGAATCCAATAGAATACAAACGTCGTGTCCACACTCAACCAAACGCTTTGCTTTTTCCAAAACTATGTTGGCAATCTTTACGTGACGTTCAGCTGGCTCATCGAAGGTAGAAGCAACAACTTCACCTTTCACGCTGCGCTTCATGTCTGTAACTTCTTCCGGACGCTCGTCAATGAGCAACACGATTAAGTACGTTTCAGGATGATTCATTGCAATCGCATTCGCAACGTCTTTCAACAAGGTAGTCTTACCTGTCTTTGGTTGCGATACAATCATACCACGTTGTCCCTTTCCAATAGGAGCGAACAAATCCATGATTCGCATGCTCACATTGTTGTTGTTGTCTGCCAAATGGAAACGTTCTTGCGGGAACAATGGCGTTAAGAACTTAAATGGAATACGGTCACGAACCCAAGCCGGGTCACGTCCGTTAATGTTATCGATGCGAATTAACGGGAAGTACTTTTCTCCTTCTCGCGGCGGACGAATAGCCCCACGAATGGTATCTCCCGGCAATAATCCGTATGTTTTAATTTGTTGTTGAGACACGTAAACGTCATCCGGAGAATTCAAATAATTGAAATCCGAAGAACGCATAAATCCGAATCCGTCAGGCATTACTTCCAAAACCCCTTCAGCCATTACCAATCCATCGAAGTTGTATCCGTGCTCGTCGGGCATTCCTCTGCGCTGACGGTCTGGACGAACAATGTTCTCTTTTTGCTCAGGTCTTTCCGGGCGGTCTTGACCTTCTGGACGCTCCGGTCTGTTCGGTCTCTCAGGACGGTCTTGCCCTTCTGGACGCTCAGGTCTGTTCGGTCTCTCAGGTCTGTCTTGACGATCCTGTCTTTCCGGACGGTCTTTATGTTCGGGTCTTTGATTCTTTTGATTCGGATGTTGCGGACGTGGTTGTCCGTCTTTTTTAGCCAATACTAAAAATGGAATTTCAGGTTTGGTCTCTACTACCGGAACAGATTCTTCTACTTGTTCATTTTTTTGTTCGGTTGGAATATCAATCGCAACTTCTTCCTTCGCAGGTATCTCTTCTTTTTCAGATGCCTTGTATGGTTTTCTTTCACGCGTTTTCTTCGGACGATCAGAAGACTCATTTGAATCCGATACTGAGTTTGACTCATTTGCTTCAACAGCTGTTGGAGCAGGAGCCGCAGCAGGAGCTGAAGAGACAGTCTGACGATCCATAATGGTGAGTACCAAATCTTGCTTCTTTAATTTTTCTGCATTCGCAATGCCTAAATTTTCAGCAACAGATTTTAGTTCTGCCACTTTCATGGCGTTTAATGTTAAAATATCGTACATGTAGGGGAAATGAAATTCAAAATGTAATGTTGGGAATGCGAAAGCGAAATGCTTTCAGCAGTGCAAGGATACAACGCAATTGGTATATTTTCAAAAAAATTATCGCACAATCTCGGAAACATTTTTCTTGATGTTTTGAGAGATTTTCTCAATGGGAATGTCGTTTTCGTCGCCACCGAACGGATCTTCAATCTCTTCAGCAATAAGCTCTAAACTGCCTAGCACGTAAAAGATGAAAATGGAAAACGGAATGACGTAATTCCCGAGGGTAGAGCTAAACACCCAAGGCAGGGTAATGATGTAGAACAAAATGAATTTTCGAAGGAAGGAACTGTAAGAATAGGGTATAGGTGTGTTTTTAATTCGCTCGCAAGCCCCAGCCACTTCAAGGAAGTTCGACAATTCGGAATTTATCGAGAGCAATTCGCTGTCTGAAATTACTTTTTCTTGGTGAAGCTTAAAGGTGCGTTTGTGAATGAGCGAGGCCATGTAATTCGGCTTGTGCTGAATATCGTTTGGCATTTCAAACTCATTAGAAAAATCTTGATCCAATTCAATTCGAGTCTTTTCCAACAATAAATGTTGAGAGAGAGTCATAGCAAAAAGGGGAATGCTCTTTCTGTAAAAATTTCTATTCTCCGCGTCGTTAAACGGAAGTATACCGTTCATCTTCGATGCAAGATTTCTGCTGCTGTTGGTTAAACTTCCCCAGAGCTTTCTTCCTTCCCACCAACGATCGTAAGCCGTGTTCGTGCGGAACACCAACAATAAACTCATAACGGTTCCAAGAATCGTGTGTAACACAGTGAGTTTAGAAATTTCACTGTTTGAATCAATGTGCCAATATTCCCTTTCTACATAACGAACGCCATAGGCGTATAGCCCCAACGCAATCATAAGAACACCAAGCTGTCTGAAGGTGTCTGATTTGTGAAAGCTGAATAAGAAATGTACCCAATCAGAGGGTTTGTAACTGATCATAGTTTGTTTAATAATAGTTCTTTCCATGTCGCCACACTGGCCTTCATGGAATATTTGTTTTGAAATTTATGTTGAAGGTCAACCGCCCAATTCCCTCGAAGCGTATCATCTTGCAATACATTCAAGAGGGTTTCCGAAAGGTCTTCCGGATTCCTTGCTTGGAAAAGAAAAGTTTCATTCCCCAGGATCTCCGCAGTACCTGCAGTGTTGCTTCCAATTACAGGAACGCCGCTTGCCATGGCTTCAATGGTTACAGTTCCAAAGGTTTCCTCCCAACTTGGAACAATGATCAAATCAAACGCTCCGTATAATTTTTGAATGTTAGATTGATGAGGAAGGAAGGTTGTCTTCTCTTGAAGATAATTGATTTCAATGGCATCGTTTAACTTCTGAACATAGTCATCGGCTTCATTTTTTGTTTTGTCTCCAATGAAAACTACATGAATGTTTTTCTCAGTTTCCTTCAACATAGAAAGTGCTTGAATGACTTCAAGTTGACCTTTCTTTTCGTCTAACCTTCCAACTACACCAATAAGAAATTTAGTCGAAGGCAAATTCAAAAGTTTGCGTGCTTTTTCTTTGGAATGAATGGAAGTGCTGTCAATGTTGGTTCCTAGCGGGATAACATGAAGTTTCTTTTCAGGAAATCTCGTGTGCGAAAGCACTTGCTTCTTCATGTAATCCAATGTAGATACCCATGCGTCTATGCGATTGAATCGAAACGTATGTAAGATGTCTTTCTTCGAAACACCCAATTGCATGGCCTGGTGATAAACCAACTTAATTCTTCCGGAAGAGAAAAATTTCACCCATCCTAAAAAATCAAGATCGCGATTGTCGCGAAAATGGACAATCTCAATTCCATCTTTTTGAAAAATCTTAGCAAGACTTCGCGCATGATTGAAGTCGAAATATTTCTTGTTTCGCGGAACCGCCTGAATCG
>JBILOU010000095.1:0-5106 GCA_044374295.1 Flavobacteriales bacterium
GCTATTTCTTTTTCCCAAATGGAAAGACGTGGTTTCATAGGTGCTTCATCAAACGAGTAAACCCCGAGATTGCTTTCTCGGGGAATTTTGTTTCAACAAAAGTAAAGTATGCTAAGCGCTACAAAAAGTTAATTCGCTTTTTTAATGGTGAAGCCGAATGTACTTCCCACTTCCTCTGTACTTCTAACGCTAATGGTTTGTTGGTGATTTTCGATGATGTGTTTGCATATGGCAAGACCCAACCCCGAACCACCCTCATGACGAGACCGGCTTTTATCTACGCGGTAGAATCGCTCGAAAAGACGTGCTAAATGTTCTTTTGCAATTCCAATTCCGTTGTCTGCAACCTCAACCAAGACGTTGTCATTCATGTCGTAAAAACGAATGCGTGTTTCTCCGCCTTCAATCCCGTAGTTTATGCTGTTAACAACGAGGTTAATGAGCACCTGTTCAATTTTATTGCGATCGGCTTCAACCCACAATTCATTGAACGGCCCATCTTTTACAAATAGCTTCACGTTTTTTTCAGTGGCAAAATTCTCAAGCGAGTCACTGACTTCATGTGCAAGTTGAAGAATATCGAAGCGAACAATTTTAAGCGGAACAACGCCACTCTCCAGACGTGAAATTTCATCAAGGTCAGAGACTAAATGTTCCAATCGCTCGCAACTTGAAATGGCTCTGTCTAAGAATTTCTTGCGAAGTTCTGGATCCATGTCGTCGTTTTCGGCAAGGGTGTCTAGATATCCTTGAATGTTGAAGATGGGCGTCTTTAGTTCGTGAGCGAGATTTCCTACAAATTCTTTTCGGAAGTTGTCGGCATTTTGAAGGTCTTTAATCTCTCCGATTTTTTCTTCAGCCCAATGCGCCACATCTTGGTTCACCTCACCAAGAATATCGGTGCTCATTTCCAATCCCTTTTTTTCTGATTGTGTTTTGAATGAGTGAATGGTTTTATAAATCACTTTTACCTTGCTGTAGAGGAATCGTTCGATGAAGGTGTATACAACGAAGTAGGTTATGGACATGCCCAATGCAATGAATAGCAGCAGCAATTCTATTTCGAAATCTCTTTCAAGAAAGTAGACGAGAAGGAAGTAAACGGTTGCAAGGGGCAACACAACGAAAAGCGCAGAGGCGAGGGCTACTTGTTTTGGAGTTCGAACATTCACGCTTCGAATTTATAACCAACTCCCTTAATTGTCTTAAAATTTTCGTCGCCTAATTTTTCGCGTAGTTTGCGAATGTGAACATCAATGGTGCGGTCTCCTACAATAACGTCGTTTCCCCAAATGGAATTTAAGATGTTTTCTCTAGTGAAAACGCGTCCTGGAGCGCTCGAAAGCAATACCAATAGTTCGAATTCTTTCTTTGGAAGTTGAATTTGAACACCGTCTTTCGTGACTAAATATTTTTCGCGGTCAATTTCAATTCCTCCAATACTCATTTCTTTTTTTACTTCAGCGGGTCCCGATCTGCGGAGTAAAGCTTTAATTTTTGAAACTAACAATCTTTGACGAATAGGTTTAGTAATGAAATCATCTGCGCCCGCATCGAATCCTGCGATTTGACTATAATCTTCGTTGCGAGCAGTAAGGAAAGTAATAACAACATCTTTAAGTGAAGGAATCTCACGAATTTCTCTGCAGGTTTCCATGCCATCCATTTCAGGCATCATCACATCAAGAATAATTAAATCAGGAAGTTCACGCTTAGCTACTTCAAGACCTTTTTTTCCGTTCAATGCTGTGCATACATCGTACCCCTCTTTTTCCAAATTAAATGTGAGCAAATCAAGAATATCTTGTTCGTCGTCTACACAAAGTATTTTTGGTTTTTTTGCCATTCTATTGCAATCTTTGAATCGAATTATTCACCACGAAGGTAGGAGTGTTTCATTGATTTGAACCCTGCCTAAGGTTAACCTAAAGTTAAGTTTTCTTAACGCGGAAATGATTTTAAAATGGAGCAATTTCAGAATAAGGTGGTTTGGATTACCGGTGCCAGCAGTGGCATTGGTGAAGCTGTTGCAAAGGCTTTCAATGCTGCAGGTGCAACAGTTCTTGTCTCTTCGCGAAGAAGAGAAGAATTGGAACGCGTACAGGCAACTTGTGCTTTTCCTGAAAAGGTTCATGTTTTTCCATTGGATTTAACTCAAGCCTTTTCAATTGAAACGGTTTCGAATGAAGTGCTCTCCAAGTTTGAAATTGACTTGTTGTTTAATAACGGTGGAATTAGTCAGCGTTCATTAACTGCTGAAACCTCCATTGACAACGATAGAAAAATATTTGAAGTGAATTACTTCGGTCATGTGCAAATGACCAAGGCGGTTCTTCCTCAAATGCTTAAGAGAAAAACAGGGCACATCGTGACTATTTCGAGTTTAACCGGGAAGTGGGGTTTTTATTTACGTTCAGCATATTCAGCATCGAAGCATGCGCTGCATGGGTTTTTCGATTCGCTGCGCATGGAGGTTGAGGATGAAGGCATACAGGTGACGCTGATTACACCGGGATTTATTGCTACTGAAATTTCGAAACACGCATTGGATAAATCAGGAAATCCTACGGGAGAGATGGATAGCAATCAGGCACAAGGCATTTCTTCTGAAGAATGCGCCAATCAAATATTAGCCGGCATTGCTGCTGGAAAAAGAGAGTTTGGTGTTGGAGGAAAGGAGCTGCGGGCTTTATTCCTGCACAGGTACTTCCCTAATGTTTTCAGAAAAATATTAAAACGACAAGCAGCGCGTTAGTCTTTAATTCTTGAAAAGCGAAGTGCATTCAACATAAAGTTGGGAAGTGGCTTCAACGGATCACGTTTTTCAACATTCAAGAAGATTCCCCATTTTTCTACGATTGGAACTTTGTACACTTCGATTAATTCGATAAGTGTTCCATCTGGATCATCGATGTATGTGCAATGAACTTTCGTTTGTCCCATGCTTAGTGCATCGTTGCTGTCACATCTGAATGCAAATCCCTGTTCAGCTAGGTTTGCTCCAAGTTTCTTCATTCCTTTCACATCGAGACCCAAGTGAACGAACCCTGAATCGCCCCAAATGCGCCCCTTGAAGGTTCTTGCCGGAACGCGGTCTAGTGCCTGAACCAACTCGATAAAAGTCTCGCCCATCACACGTGCAAATCCACCGCCTGTTGGAGCCGATTGCTTCAAACGTACACGACGGTATTGTTCTTTTCCGCCAGGTAAATGTCCCCAATCGTTGAAAGTTCCTGTGCGATCAAATACAACTTCATCGTATCCCAATAAGTGTGAATACAGATTCATTGCCGCTTCCATATTGGTAACACCAATGCTACAACCTGCCACACCGTTACTCGGATGACCCATTTCTCTGTAACACTCTTTCGTTGGTTCAACACGGAAGAAATTTCCGTCGATATCCGTTAAATCGAATACTTGTTGTTGAGCAGGATTGAGTTGAATTTCGCTCACATTGTGCGCTCCGTTGTGGGTGCAATACGCATGCATGTTTTTCACGTCGCGCGACTTCATGTGTATTTGGAAAATATGAAGATCGCCTACCTTGATTTGAAAATCTGCCTTGCGAGGTTCGAAGGTTGTAGGACGAATAACCTCCATTGCACAACCACCTTGCAGATTCATGATCATGCTTGCACGCTTGGTAATGGTCTTACCGTGTGTGTAGCAATCCATCAATGGTGCCGGTTGAACACTGTCGAAAAACGGGATGTTCATTCCGAAAATCTTGCGGTAATATTTCAAAGAAGCGTCTATATCTTGAACGGCAACACCGAGGTGTTGAATGCTATTAATTCTGTTCATTACAAATTTGTTTTAAATGAGAAATACACTGCTCCTGTGCCGCCTTCCAGTTGGAATAGTCGGCCGTGCGTTTCGCGCAATCTTTCTTGTGTTGAATTATTTTTTTGAATCGATCAAATCGCATGCGCGCGCGAACTTCGAAGGTTCCCGCAATGATCAAGAGCAACACTCCAATAAAATAATTGACACTTATAAAAGGAAAGATAATGGAGAGAATCAAAATGTATGGAATGCTGAAAAATAATTTAAACGTAATTCGAATGGAGTTCCGGAAAAGAGGATCTTTTACTTTGGTTCGAACAAAATTCTCGGTGAAGTTTGAGATAGGGAAGAAGATAATTTTTCCGATGATTGAAAACGGCACTGTCATGAATACTCGAAGTGTATTCCACATGCGCCATTGACTGGCTTCGTGTTCCGTTTGATTGGAAAAACTGAGTTCTTTAGAAAGTTGATTGAATTTCTTAAGTTCCTCTAGGAAAGCTGGTTTTTCGAAGCGTTTCGCGTTAACCATATCCTGATAAATAACTACGTTTTCATGCCAATCGTTATGCGGATAAACAAAATGTATGAGGTCTTGAATAGTAATGTACTCTTCGTAGAAATAATCATTGCGAATGTCTGTCATTACCGCTTGCAATTGATTGCTTATATCCGCAACTAATTCATTCGCCCAAATGGCTTTGTTTGCTGTAGTGTAATCTTCTTTCGATAGCACTATGGGTTTTCCTATGCGAAGCATGAAATCACCATCTTTCTCAAGGAATTCCGAGTATTCTAATCCTAAAGGAAGTATTCTAATTTGCTGCAAATTCGGATTCGCTTCGAACGTTCCAATGATTAATCGACCGATTCCTTTTTTGAGTGGAGTGTTCAGCGATTTTTTTCCTTTGTGTGTTCCTTCAGGAAAAAGGCTAATCCACTGTCCACGATTCAAGCGCTTGTAACACTCTTGGAAGATGGCTTCGTTGCGATCGCGAATGTCTGCGACGTTGTCTTTTTCGCGATACACAGGAAGCATATTCGCCTTACTTAAAAACGCACTGACAAGCCCAGGTTTGAAGACGTCGGAGCGAGTGAGCCAATGTAATTGTTGCGTAATTACCGAGCAGCACAGAATGGGGTCTAGCAAGGCATTTTGATGATTTCCAACGACGATGGTTGGAATTTCACTTCCCTTTAAATTTTCATATCCAACAACACGAAACTTTCTGTGGAAGAGTCGTAACCCAAACACCAAAATGATTCGAAATATTTCATAAACCCAAGATCTGCGCATAGCGAAAAGAAACGAAGATA
>JBILOU010000153.1:0-5024 GCA_044374295.1 Flavobacteriales bacterium
CAAGTAATTCGTTTGTTTCTGGGTGGTATACATCGTGAACAGAAGTTCTACCTAAGATACGATCGCGAAGACTTTCAACAACTTCATCAGATTTCTTCAATGCAGTTGTATTCAATCCGCGAAGTGTACCACAGTCAACTTCGTTAATAATTACGTCTTGAGCAACGTCAACTAGACGACGAGTTAAGTAACCCGCATCCGCCGTTTTCAATGCAGTATCGGCCAAACCTTTACGAGCACCGTGGGTAGAAATGAAGTACTCTAAGATCGACAAACCTTCTTTAAAGTTTGCCAAGATCGGGTTCTCAATCATGTCTTGTCCACCTGCAGCAGCGTTCTTCTGTGGCTTAGCCATCAGACCACGCATACCTGCTAACTGACGAATTTGTTCTTTCGATCCACGAGCTCCAGAATCATACATCATGTAGATGCTGTTGAATCCTTGTTGGTCTGTTTTCAAACGATCCATAAGAATGTTTGTCAAACGCGAGTTCGTGTTCGTCCAAATGTCAATAATCTGGTTGTAACGTTCGTTGTTGGTAATAAGACCCATGTTATAGTTCTCGAATACCTCAGCAACTTTGTTAGTCGCTTCTCCAACAAGTTTTTCTTTCTCGTTAGGAACAACTACGTCTGTCAATTTAAACGACAATCCACCCTTGAATGCCCAATAGTATCCAAGATCTTTCATGTCATCTAAGAACTTAGCAGCACGAGCAATACCAACAATCTTCAGAATGTTTCCGATGATATCACGTAAGGCTTTCTTCGTAAGAAGTTGGTTAATGAATCCTACCTCTTCAGGTACAATTGCATTAAACAAGACACGTCCAGCTGTAGTTTCAATAATACTAGGCTCGTTATTCATGTCGTACCAACGTACTTTTATGAAAGCGTGCAGGTCTAATTGTCCTTCGTTGAATGCGATGATAACTTCTTCTTTCGAATAGTAAGTTCTTCCTTCACCTTTACAAGGTTTCTCATCAGTACCCTCACGGCCTTTTGTAATGTAATAAAGACCCAAGACCATGTCTTGCGATGGAACCGTAATCGGTGCTCCATTCGCAGGGTTAAGGATATTGTGAGAAGCTAACATCAATAATTGGGCTTCCAGAATTGCAGCACTTCCAAGTGGAACGTGCACAGCCATTTGGTCACCATCAAAGTCAGCGTTGAATGCAGTACATACAAGTGGGTGAAGTTGAATTGCTTTTCCTTCAATCAACTTTGGTTGGAAAGATTGAATACCTAAACGGTGAAGGGTAGGGGCACGGTTCAACAACACAGGGTGCCCTTTCAATACATTTTCAAGGATATCCCAAACAATTGCTTCTTTTTTGTCTACGATTTTCTTAGCAGATTTAACCGTCTTAACAATACCACGCTCAATCATTTTGCGAATGATAAATGGTTTGAAAAGCTCAGCAGCCATGTCTTTTGGCAATCCGCATTCGTGAAGTTTCAATTCTGGACCAACGACAATTACCGAACGAGCAGAATAGTCAACACGCTTACCCAATAAGTTCTGACGGAAACGTCCTTGCTTACCTTTCAAAGAATCTGAAAGTGATTTAAGCGGACGGTTGCTTTCAGTCTTAACAGCAGAAGATTTACGGCTGTTATCGAACAATGAATCTACCGCCTCTTGAAGCATACGCTTCTCGTTACGCAAGATTACATCAGGTGCTTTAATTTCTAAAAGACGCTTAAGACGGTTGTTACGAATAATAACACGACGGTAAAGGTCATTCAAATCGGATGTTGCGAAACGACCACCATCCAAAGGAACAAGCGGGCGAAGTTCTGGTGGAATAACTGGAACAACACGAGTGATCATCCACTCTGGGCGGTTGATTACACGAGTGTTTGCATCGCGGAAGCTTTCAACAACACTCAAACGCTTTAAAGCTTCGTTTTTACGTTGTTGTGAAGTCTCACGGTTTGCTTTGTCACGCAATTCAAATGACAATGCATCTAAATCTAAACGAGCCAACAAATCATGAAGTGCTTCAGCACCCATTTTTGCTACGAATTTATTTGGATCTTTATCGTCCAGGTACTGGTTCTCACGTGGAAGTTGTTCTTGGATATCCAAGTATTCTTCTTCAGTTAAGAATTGCCCAGCTTCCAATCCGCTTCCTTCTGCATCTGTAACAGGACCGGCATTAATTACAACATAACGTTCGTAATAAATGATTTGATCAAGTTTCTTAGAAGGCATACCTAGTAGGTATCCGATTTTATTTGGAAGTGAACGGAAGTACCAAATGTGCGCTACAGGAACTGTAAGGGAAATGTGTCCCATACGCTCGCGACGAACTTTCTTTTCAGTAACCTCAACACCACAACGGTCACAAACAATACCCTTGTATCGGATACGCTTATATTTTCCGCAGTGACATTCGTAGTCTTTAACCGGACCGAAAATCTTTTCACAGAAAAGACCTTCGCGCTCTGGCTTATAGGTACGGTAGTTAATGGTTTCGGGCTTCATTACCTCGCCAGAAGATCTCTCTAAGATCTCTTCTGGTGAAGCTAATGAGATAGTGATTGATTTAAAATCACTGGTTGGTTTTGCTACTTTTTTTGCTTGAAGCATTTTGTGCAGTTTGAATGTCTATGTTAAAATTTCTTTTCGTTGTAAGTTGAATTAATTCTGATTCAGATTAATGCTTAATCCTAATCCTCGTAATTCATGCAACAATACATTGAACGATTCAGGAATACCAGGCTGTGGCATGGCATCACCTTTAACAATCGCCTCGTATGTCTTCGCTCTTCCGATTACATCGTCAGATTTAACGGTAAGAATTTCTTGAAGGATATTAGCAGCACCGTATGCTTCCAATGCCCAAACTTCCATCTCCCCGAAACGTTGACCTCCGAATTGTGCTTTACCACCCAATGGTTGTTGTGTAATCAACGAGTATGGTCCGATTGAACGCGCGTGCATCTTATCGTCTACCATGTGGCTCAGTTTGATCATGTAAATCACACCTACAGTAGCTTGTTGCTCGAAACGAACACCAGTACCACCATCGTATAAGTAAGTTACTCCAAAGCGAGGAACACCTGCAGCGTCTGTTTGATTAATGATATCATCCATAGATGCACCATCGAAAATAGGCGTTGCGAAAGATTGTCCGGTTTTTTGGCCAGCCCATCCTAAAATGGTTTCGTAAATCTGACCTAAGTTCATACGTGATGGTACCCCTAGTGGGTTCAACACGATATCAACAGTAGTTCCATCTTCCAAGAATGGCATGTCTTCATCGCGAACGATACGCGCAACAATACCCTTGTTACCGTGACGACCAGCCATCTTATCACCCACACGTAATTTACGCTTTTGAGCAATATAAACTTTGGCCAACTTCACGATACCTGCTGGTAGTTCATCTCCAACAGTTAATTGGAATTTCATACGCTTGTATGAACCCAACAATTCGTTGTGCTTCAAGTTGAAGTTGTGAACGCAACGACGAATAAGTGAATTCACCTTTTCATCTTTCGTCCAAGATTCTGTATTTACAACACTGTAATCAATTGCAGAGAGAACTTTAGCATTGAACTTCGTTCCTTTTTTGATTTGCTCTTCTTTGAAGTAGTTGAACACACCTTGACAAGGAAGATCTTTTACGATAGCTAAAATCTTGTCAACGAGAATCTTTTTCAATTCAGCATTGTCCTTGTCGTGGTCTTTGTCTAAAGCTTCAAGTACTGCTTTATCTGCACTGTTCTTTGTTTTCTTTTCTTTAACTGTTCTGCTGAACAATTTCTTTCCAATTACAACACCTGTTGCACTTGGTGGAACTTTCAACGAAGCGTCTTTTACATCACCAGCGCGCTCACCGAAGATTGCACGAAGAAGTTTTTCTTCCGGGGTTGGATCAGTTTCTCCTTTAGGAGTGATTTTACCAATAAGAATATCTCCTTCTTTAACTTCAGCACCAACGCGAATGATACCGTTTTCATCAAGATCACGTGTAGCCTCTTCGCTAACGTTTGGAATGTCTGAAGTCAATTCTTCAACACCACGTTTTGTATCACGCACTTCAGTGGTGTACTCGTCGATATGAATAGAAGTGAACCAGTCATCACGAACAACTCGCTCAGAAATAACGATAGCATCCTCGAAGTTATAACCTTTCCAAGGCATGAATGCCACTTTCAAGTTACGACCTAAAGCAAGTTCGCCTTTACGTGTAGCGTATCCTTCAACCAAAATTTGTCCAAGAGTAACTTTGTCTCCTTTCTTCACCATTGGGCGAAGGTTGATACACATACTTTGGTTGGTCTTTCCGAATTTGCGAACGTTGTAAGACTTCGTAGCGCTGTCGAAACTAACCAACTCATCGTCTTCGTTTCTCTTGTATTTGATACGAATTTCTTCGCTATCTACGTATTCAATCACACCATCACCTTCTGCGGTAAGAAGAACACGAGAATCTTTAGCAACGTATGCTTCCAATCCAGTTCCAACAATAGGAGCTTCTGGACGAAGAAGTGGTACGGCTTGACGCATCATGTTCGATCCCATCAACGCACGGTTAGCATCATCATGCTCCAAGAAAGGAATGAGAGATGCCGCGATGGAAGCGATTTGGTTTGGAGCAACGTCCATGTAAGCAACAGCAGCAGGAGCGATAACTGGGAAGTCACCTTCCAAGCGAGCTTTCACTTTTGTTCCTTGGAACTTACCTGAATCATCGATATCTGCAATTGCTTGTGCAATTACTTTAGAATCTTCGTCTTCAGCAGTAAGGTATGTTACTCCGTTGTTGTTCATTGAAACTTTACCATTTTCAACCTTGCGGTAAGGAGTTTCAATGAAACCTAATTTGTTAATTTTAGCATAAACGCATAGAGAAGAAATCAAACCAATGTTTGGTCCTTCAGGAGTTTCAATTGTACACAAGCGACCGTAGTGGGTGTAGTGTACGTCACGAACCTCGAAACCTGCACGCTCACGCGAAAGTCCACCTGGACCAAGTGCCGACATACGGCGCTTGTGGGTAACTTCG
>JBILOU010000005.1:0-56828 GCA_044374295.1 Flavobacteriales bacterium
ATGTGTTAAAAATAAAGAAACCCCGCGAACGAGGTTTCTAAACAAATATAGTGAGAATTTTAAAGCGTGATGTGAATTCCCATGCTGTGAATGCCGTTAAACGGATTCGTTAAGCGATAAGAATAATCTAGGCCAATAACACTTCCGTTATCTCCTGTTGGCAATTGAATTGTCATACCACCAGTAGGACCGGCAAGCGCGCTTTGTGCATTGTAAGTAGTATTCGATCCGATGTCTTGTTGAAATCCTCCTCTCAAGAAAAGACGATTACGTAGGTTGTATTCTAAACCTATTGCAATTTGGTCTTTGCTAAAAGAATTCGATGTGTAAGCAGCATTTGCTGTAAGTTTCATACTGTTCTTCATTAAGAAGTCGTATGCGAATCCAACGTTAACCATTGAAGGCATTTCGTATGGCTGAGAGCGCTGCTCTACAGTCAATGAATTACCGCTTGAAGGAATAACTGCAGATACAGTCATACCATCTCCTTTGTAACGCATAGGAGGTCCAACATTGCGTAAAGTAATTCCGAAACGAACATTGTCTTTTTCACCTGTTACGTAACGAATACCCGCATCGAAAGCCACGCCTTGTGAACGCACATTGTATATTGCTTCACTGATAAGACGAACGGTTAGACCACCATAGATGCTGTTCGAGAATTCTTTCGCGAAACTGATTCCTATGTTTGAATAATTAACCGTAAACGATCCGATGCCACCTTCTGGAAGAGCTTCAGTGGTGCGTGCGATATCTCCGAAGTTCATGTTTACAACAGACAATCCAAATGCACCAGACTTTCCTACTTTTTGTCCGAAAGCAGCGGCGTTGAGTTGAATACCTGTTCCCACGAAATATTGGGTGTTGGTGAAAAGCAATTCAGTTTTTTTAGTGAATGCTAATCCAGCAACATTTAAAAACACACTTTCAACTCCTGTAACAGAAGATAGAGATGCATTTCCTAATCCAGAAGAACGAGCCCATGGATTCACGAGCAGGTGACTTGCACCAGCAGATCCAGATCTATCAGGATTTCCCGCGAAAAGCGAGGAAGTAATTCCTAAAATCAGGGTGAGTGATATGATTGATTTTTTCATGATCGTAATTTCGTTTTTCAATTAGAAGTTATTCAAGTCAACTGGACGCATAACGCCGAACCATTTTAAGATAGTTTCACCGATTCCAGGTA
The DNA here is from genome assembly GCA_044374295.1 of Flavobacteriales bacterium. Taxonomy (GTDB): domain Bacteria; phylum Bacteroidota; class Bacteroidia; order Flavobacteriales_D; family Sanyastnellaceae; genus CAIZGX01. The sequence continues at coordinate 1,190 of JBILOU010000005.1, forward strand.
CGTCAACGTGAATGATGTATGTGCCAGAAGCGATTGGAATGTTTCTTTCATTTTTCAAATCCCAATCAATGCTAGTGATTTTGTCAGCCTTTTTGAATTGTCTGATTCTATTTCCGTTTAGGTCATAGATGGTTACAGTACAGATATCAGGAAGGTTAGTAATCTTAACGCGGTTATCTAACTGATTTGTTTCATAAGAACTAAACGCGTAGTATGGATTAGGAACAATGTTAATGATGTCTAAAACAGATGTAAGGGTATTCGCATCGTTCAAGGTAGTAGCGATATTCTTGGTAGAGAAAGTATAGATATTTCTCCATTCGTTTATCGATGTTCCAGCAGTAGAGATGTCAGGAGTATTGTATGCGTAGCTGTTATATGGCTTCGCAACACGAACGCTAATTCTAACATCATTGGGAATAATTCCTTCTTCAACTGATAGTAGTGGGTGTTCAGGATTTACTAAACCACTTCCAACCCAAGTACATCCGCGGAAAACCTTTTTCCAGTTAGATGAACTGATCGATGGATCTGAAAGTTTAGAATACAAGAACTGTCCGTTGTCATATGCTGGAGCCAATGCCAAACTTGATCCTGGGCTAGTAGGGGAGTAGTCTTCCCACTGTAGGTTCTTGAAAACATATATCCAGTGTTGTCCACCAAATAAAGGTTGTCCGTTGTTGTTGTATAAACGTGACGAAGGATTCCAAATCATGTCACGTCCGTTTTCACCAACTAACCAGCTGTCTTCACCGAAGGCCATGTTCAATCTCTCTCCAGTACTAAGGTCGATTGCATATCCTGGGAACCATCCCATTCCAATTGGAGATACAAGTTCTCCTTCGGCTGCATTATATCCCGCTTGACCTGCCTTTCTTCCGTTTTTATCTACAGAAGGTGCACGACGAACTTTCATTTTTTCAGGATCAACAGTGTTGTCTCAGTCATTATCTTCTGCCAACTCTGGTGTGAATTGCATTTCTAGAACAGGACAACGGGTCCACTTAGACTTATCCTTCGTGAACACAACATCAATGTTATTTAATCCTCTGATGTTGGATTTACGTTGTTGATCTAATTGATCCAAATCTCCTTTTAATGCGTCAGTGGTAGGAGCAACATTGTTTACAACGATATTGGCATCATTTGGATCCAAAACGGTTCCTGATACAAGACAGTATGGAGACCAAGTTCCACCAGCGACAGCTTCGTATTTCTCAGTTTCATCTGTGAAAGGGAAACCAGAACTTCCTTGCTCATAGTCGTCATACAAAGCTTCTGACAGTGCTTGGGGATCTGTACCTTCAGTTTTTACACTTCCAGCACGTATCCAGTTTTGCTCAGTAAATCCTTCTGCGTCTTGAATTCCGAGCAACCATGGTTTAGATGGGTCACTGTAGGATACAGATGAAGAAAGGAGTTCTGTGTAATGCTTAACTTGAGCACCTTCTACTTGGTAATCGTATTGTCCCCATGTAACGGAAAGTCCCCAGTCTAAGATCACATCTTCACTAGAAGAATTGAACTTTTTGTAAGTACCATAGATTGTTCCGTTATCGAGATTTTCTAACTCCCAATACATGCTATCCGGGGTATCTTCACCGAATTCAGTTGTCTTAAGTCTTAATTCAAAGTCAGCTGAAGGAACTCTTAATGGGTCAACAACTTTAACTTGAACAGGACCTTTTCCAGGAGCGTAAGTCAATTCGCTGATGTTGTTGTTAGCTAAAATGATTGCTTCTGTTTCAGAGCTAAGAAGTAAGTCGTTGTTTCCGTTTCCTTTTCCTTCAATACGAGTCAATGGAACTCCATCACCGTAGTTTGAGTTTTGGATAGTCCCTCCTAATTCAGGTGAAGGAATGTGCGGAATAGCCGCAATTTTTTGGATTTCACCAATCGCACTTTTTCTAGAAGAAAGGAATGCTTCGTCTTGACCTTTCTCTAAAGCAATGTCGTATTGCGAGTAGTTGTTATAGCCGTATGCGATAACCATGAAGTAGTAGGTCTTGTGGTTAACAAGAGCATTGTTTCCTGTAGCAAATGCATCGGTAGTTACACGGAAAGAACGTTGAATTCCTTGATCAGCACCATCAACCTTCAACTCAGGAATGATGTAACCAGTAATTGGGTCACGAGAGAAGTTAATGATACGTCCGATTCCATTTTCAACATCGCACTGAGCGATTAAACGAGCTTTTTCAATGTCTCCAAGGTCATTCGCACTAACATCATCATTCGCTCTTTGGTAAACCAAATATCCTTCGAATTTGTATGAACGATCTTCTAGGGTTAATTGAGTTCCATCTGCTAATTCTTCAGGAATACTTGGGTCGAAACCACCTTGTTCAGGACCGTAGTTTTCTTGAAAGTTTGTAGATATAGCATTGTCGTTAGAAAGCATTAAAATGATTTCTTTATCTAACTCTTGAATGGTAACATCCGGTGCATCTGGACCAGATACCAATTCGAAACAGTTGTCAAACAATGCTTGTGCTTTATCATCATATTCGCGAAGTAAACGAACAGACTCGAATGGATCACCGCTGTTAGCCTTAGCCCATACAACACCTAAAGTAATGTTGTTATAGTCACCTGGCTTCAAAGTAAATGGACCTGCTGCTTGAATGAAACGACGGTCATTTGGTGGATTACCTTCTGACTCTTCAGACCAATCATCGGTAATAACACCTGCAGTACCCCAATGCAATGGATCGGTATCGTCTGGGAACATGTAATCAGCAGCGACATCAGTAACGTTTGGTCCAGAAGCACCATTACCGCCGTATGCCATACGCTGTCCATTCTTCCAGAAACCACGCATGTAATTGTAGAAGTGACTAGGTAACGCTGGTTCTCCGTTTACTGGGTTTTGGCTGTTGTTATAGTAAACAAACTTGCGCATACCGAAACGTTCGTTATCGATTACACCATCTCCATAACCAATACCTAGTCCTTTGTAAGGAATACCGTCTTGATCAATGGCATCAATGATATCTGTTGTTAAAGGGTTGTCCTTGTTATCTGTGTCTTGGTAAGGGCCTTCGAAAAAGTCAACACCTACAGCAGGAGGGTTAGAACCATATCCTAAAGAAGAAGAAGTTGGCTCATCGAACGCATCTCCATTGTAGCAATAACCTAATCCGCGTTGTACGTCACAACCAACGTAGTCATCAACAGATGTTCCTAAATCGGGATCTACCCAAGATCCGAAATACGTTTCTGTTAAAGTTTGAGAACCTTGGTTAATTAATACATAGTTGTAAAAAGTCATGTTATTTACTTCATCGTTTGAAGTAAATGCGAAAGCTTGTGCACGAATCTCCATACCGATAGGCTGACCTTGTGATTCGGTGTGAGCATTTCCTTTGTCGTTGAATATCCAATAGTAAGTTTGGTCACCAAAAAGAGGAACAATATCTTCTCTGCGGCGCTCGGCACAATTGATTTCTCTCAAGAAGTCATACCATGGGTAGTCACCGTTTTGTGGGTTATAGAATCCATCTTGGTCATAATCATAAAAAGGAGCAAGGTATAAATCTTGTCCAGCGGCTGTATTTCCAATTGCAGGATATTCGTAGAAATAACCAGGAATAGCGTAGTCTGTAGCACAATCGGATCCGCCTGCAGCGATACAATCGTAATATGCACGATGTCTTTGCGCATCTTGACGCAATGAAACGAAGAATCTGTCGTACTGTTCACAAGTAGACTCAGTCACAGAAGCTGTTCCGTCGTTGGTCAATGGTCCTGGCCAGTAGTCATTACCATCACCACGGAAGGTAACTGCAGCTAACTTTAATTGTTGGTCAGGAGAAATACCACCCATCCAAAGGGCTCCAGCGTAAATTGAAGATACACCGCCACCTTTCGGCACTTCATAAGCCGCACGACTTAATGAACGGTTTTGCCACATTGACCCACCCGTTTCAATTAACGCCTTCACGTTATTCCAAGCTAAGTCTCTTAAACCAGTTGCAGGCGCGCAAAGAGCGGCGCGAGAATCAGTAACGATTTCGTTGTTCTGAACCATTCCAGAATTTTCTAGAACAGACTTGTAAGCGAAAGTTTGGTTCGCAAATCCAAGTGCCAGAGCAACTAGACTTATGTATATTTTCTTTCTCATGCTTTTTGAATAATTCATTTTCTCAAAAAATTAAAAATCAAATCTTACCCCTAAACGAATTTGACGTGGTGAACCCAAGTTGTATGGGTTGTTCACGAACATACTGTAGTAGTTTCTGAATGAAGATGGTGAGTTTTGTGTGTTGATTACGTTTTGGTATTGAGCAGCCGCCAAATATCCGTCATCATCAGGTGTCCCAGTAAAGCGATAGACACTTGAAATATTTTGAGTATTTAACAGGTTAGTAATCCAGAAGTAGACATTCAAATTAGCTGCCTTTTTCTTGTCACCTTCACCACCGAAGGCAAGACTGAAGTTTTTATCGAAGTTCATATCAACTGTGAACTGCCATGGAAGGCGTGCACTGTTAATACCACCAGCAGTTGTTGGACTTAACTCGCCTGTTATTGGAGTTGGGAAAACTTGCGCCGTGTATGGAGTACCTGAACCAAGATTAGCGATAAGGTTAGCACCTGTATTGGCGAAAATTTGCTTACCGAACCAAACTGGTCCGTTGTACTCTTTTCCTTCTCCGTAACGGTAGTCAACAGTAGTTACGATACGGTGACGTTGATCGTAGTTGAAAGGTGCAACAGTACGTAAGTTAGGAAGTCCTGCGTTAATTAATGCTAATTGTGTTTGAGTTGTAGAACCTGTTCCATCAGCAAACTGAAGTGTATAAGAGGTCTTCATCCAAAGATTCCCGGTTCTTCTCAAATCGTAAGTCAAAGTTAAACCTTTAACAGTACCGAAGTCTAAGTTACCGAATGCACTGTATGTACTTGGATATGCACCGTTGAATCGACGAACTTGAATCATATCACGTAACTCGCGATAGAAAGCCTCAACTTTGATAGAAGATGTCTTTGAAAGTACTTGTTGGAATCCAAGCGCATAGTCAACTGTTTTCTCAGGACGTAGGTTTGGATTGCTTATCAGCACGTTTCTGTTTTCCATGAACAAATAGTCAACTGGATTAAAACGGTTGCTAGAAGTTGGACGTTGAGTTAAGATATCATAGTGTGCAAAGAATAAAGCTTCTTCTGAGATAGGGAATGAGAAAGCTACACGAGGCATGAAATTTACAGCAGGAGTGTATTCTTCAAATGCTTTGCTTGTTAAAGCTGCGTCTGGGTCAACGCTCAAGTATGGATTAATTTTTCCACCGGCAGCAACGCTAGTGAATGGATCTGTAACTAAAGTTCCTTGTGCGTTGTACCAGTTGTCACCATCACGGTAACCTTGAATAGCTGTTGGGTTACGAATGTCGTCAACGTATACAACGAAGTCGTCACCGATGTTAGCCGGGCGTGAAGTTCCAAAGTTGTCGAAGTCAACCTCACCCGCTGTAAATGCCTCACTGATTACATAAGGGTCTTTAGGAACGTATTGGTTAGCATCGTAGCGGTCAATACGAAGACCCACGTTGAAGATCAAATCATCGAACGCGAATTTATCCATGATATATCCCGAGATATATACTGGTTCGAAAGCTCCTACTGCACGCGTATAATAAGACTCGTTACCTAAGGTGTAACGCTCAGAGAAGAAATCGTCAAGTGATGGCTTGCGGCCTAATAAATTTCCTCTGTGGTCGTAACCATAATAAGTCACAACGGCATTACCCTGATTTAATAAATCGTTTGCTCCAAACATGTCTACAGTCAAGAAATCAGGACTTAGACCATCAGTGTTGATGAAATCTGTCCCGTTAGGATCCAACCCTAAAGCTGTTCTAAGGTTGTAATCGAATTCGAATTGTCCTGTACCAACAAGATTGCTGTAATCGATGTACGTGTATGTTCCGTTATTAAAGTACTGGGGTGCATCTGTATTCAATTCTTGGTTATGGTAGTTCGCGTACTGACGCGCCAATTGCCACAATCCAATAGGTGCAATTGAGTATCCTGCGTCTTTGCGTTGTTCGAATTCGAATCCAACTTCAATGGCGTGGTCTCCGATATCGGCAGATCCCGAACCGGAAATACGGAATTGATTGTTGCGGAATACACTGTAATTGTTTGATTTAGCACCAATGTGAGACCACAAACCGTAAGTTCCCGCTGGCTGTTGGCCGTTTACTAAGCCGTTTCCACCTTGAATATTTGTGATCGAAGAATAAGGAGAATCACCGATTTGTTCAGTTTCAGATGTAAAGTCGTTAAGTGTTGGGTCGAAAAATTGACTGTCAGTTATAATGTCGTCAGTTCCATTCAAAACTTCAGTAACATAAGGGTTAGTGTTAAAGAGGTTGAAGAATTGACTGGTAATGGATGCTAAGTCAGGATTGTATTCAGACGGTGTGAAGTTCACATTTACATCTTGCCAACCGTTTTGCTCGAAGTAATTACCCGAGCTGTTCAGTGTATAAGAAGGTCGGCGGAAGATATCAAACGTTCCAACGTGGCCATATCTGAATAGGTTATTGCCGTGTTGCGCATCCTCAGAACGGTTGTAAGAACTCGAGTAATCGGCTTGAATACGATAAAATACATTTTTCAAGTTTGAACTTCCAGACTCTTCGTCAGCGTTCTTAAATCGTTGAGCGAACTTCGCGTATGCTCTCCAATCTAAACCGGTGTTTTGTTGATTATTCTGCCAATTCGATAGCATGTTACCATAATCGAAACTATTTCCACGGCTAATTGCGGCGGTTCCACCAAATGTTAGCGTTATATTTTCAGAAGCATTCAAGTCAATTTTAGCTACAACGTTTGCTTGTCTTGAACGCACGTTCATGCGTGTATTGATTTTTTCAAAATCGTCAGCAGTAAGGAAATCTGCATTGTACAGGGCTCCGTTTACAGTTCCGTCGGCTTGAATATTCTGACGTAAAGGATTGGCTAGGATGGCTTGACGTGCATCTTCTTTCATGCGGTAAACACCACCGAATGTTGGACCTCCGTCGACAATGTCAGTGTAGTTTCCAGAAAGGAAGAAACCAAGGATTGGTCTGCCTTTCGACCCATCTGCTTTCTTTCTAAATAGTATAGGCCCAGACAATGAACCTTCCAATAGATTATAACCATAATAGTCTAGACCTACAGCCTTGTCCCCAACTTTGAAACCAGAACTAATTGCTTCAAGACCTCCCGTATACTCAGAAGAAGCGGAACGAAGCGAGATGTTAATTACACCCCCCGTAGCATCTCCAATGTTTGCAGGAATACCTCCTGTTATTACAGATACCTCTTCAATTGCTGATTTTGGTAATGATGTTGATCCACGAACTTTAATTCCGTCGATGTATACCCATGTAGATCCTGTACGCGCTCCGCGAATAGAAATTCCACCACCTGTTCCGGCTGAGCTTACCCCTGCAACGGTTTGTGCAAGTCCAAGTGCATCGCGACTAGGCATTTTTTCTAACTCTTCGCGAGTAACGGTTCCACCGGAAGCACCTCCATCTTTATCGATAAGAGGAACACGGTATTCCTTAATCTCCACGGTGTTCATTTCAACACCTGGACTTAATTCAGCATTTGCGAATTGAATTTTTCCAGCTGAAATTGGAATTCCAGTTTGACTTTGGGTTTGGTAACCTACAAAGTTGAACTGAACCTCGTAGGTTCCTGGATCTATAGGTTTAATAGTGTATTGTCCATCTGGATCTGTTTGTCCACCTGTAATCAGATTTCCATTCAAAAACAGAACGACATTCACGAAAGGAAGAGGCTTCTTCGTCTCTTTGTCAATGACTTTTCCTTTCAAAGTTCCACCGTTTCCTTGTGCAAGTACACTTGACACTGAAAGGGCAATTAAACTCAAAAGCAGGTAAAATTTTCTCTGCATAAAAACCAGGTTAAGGAATTATTAAAGTATACAACGGGTGCTAAAATAAGGCAAGCTTAGGTTAATTCCCAAAGTTCGTTAAATCAATCTTTGTATTTTTTGATTTTACTTATGATTATCAGTGTGATAGGTGGTTTAGGCCTAACTCATATGTAAAACTAAATCAACACATCTTAAAACCATCTTTTTTTTCATTTTTTCCAATGCGAAATGAAAAGTTTTTTTTCGTTTCTAAGGTCTTTATTGTCTTCTGATCCACATTCGCTTGTACCAAGGCTTGTTTCCAAGTCTTCTCATTCGCATAGACTTCTTCATATGACGCTTCATCTGTCTTTTGCCTTTTTTACCTTGGGCATTTTGATGTTTTTCAACGCTTTCTAAATAGTCGCGCTCAATTTTATCGTGTTGTTCCTTTTGTTTTGCACGGGCATTTTCAGGAGTTATTACGTCATTTCCGGGTTGACCAAATGCAACGAAACCCATGAAGAAAAAGACAAGGAATATGAGATGCTTCATTTTCTAAACTCGTAGGTGTATTTCGTGATGAGAATATCTTTCGAACCCATATCTTGATCCAATGTTGCTTCAATGAAAGAAGTGGGAGAGTATAGTATTTCGATTTCACGCTGAAGGACAGCGTTGGAGTAATAAGATACTTTTGTCAAGTTTCCGATTCTGTCATATTGAAAGGTTTCTCGTTTTGTTTCTTTGTCAGAAGAACTTTCTATCGTTGCTATCTGTGCAATCCACCCTTTATCGTTGTATGTGTATTGTTTGCTGAAACTCTTACTGCTCAGTGTTAATTCCTTTTCTTCTCGGGTTACAAAGCCAGCAGAATCGCGGTATACGAGGTCAATGGAATAAGGCAGACCATAGTTGTTGAAGCTTTCTTTTCTAAGAATAAGTCCTGAAGGCTCGCTATACTTGAACGATTCTGAGTTGACAGTAACAGTCAATCCGGGAACAAGTTTCAATTTTTCAATGCTTTTATTTTCAGACACAGAATTGTCAATTCGCTCAACTCTTCCCTTTTGATCGTAGAAAAATGCTGTAGTGTTATATCCGTTGCGCCCTAGCTCATTTCTATTTTGAATCAATCCCAATTCATTTCGATCAAAAACAATTTGCGTGCTATCCACAATACTTAAAACACTTGTGACAGCATCAATCTTTGCGAGCTGCCCGGTTTCATTGAAATGATAGACAGTGATGTCCGGACGATTTTCGATTGATTTTCCAGTGCGTTTCATTTGACAGACACCTGTTATGGTTGAAATTTTATTCTGCCAAAGAAATTCTTGACTGAAAAACATTTCTTGCTGAAAAGCCTTTCCCTCGCGATTGTCAATGATTTGAGCATTTCCAAATTGGATGAATAAAACTGAAAGAGTAATAAAGAAATTTCTGATCATACTACAAACATAAAACCGAAGTGAATAAGTTCGTGCATTGGTGGAAAAGCTTTGCATTTTGAAAGCGCTTTTTTAAGATAGAACGAACGTACTTTTGGCCCATACTATTTCAAAATGAAAGATCAAATTATTTTCGATTTAATTGAACGCGAAAGAGTGCGTCAAACCAATGGAGTGGAACTTATTGCTTCTGAAAATTACGTAAGTGATGAAGTGATGCAAGCTGTGGGCTCCGTGTTAACCAATAAATATGCAGAAGGACTTCCAAAGAAAAGATATTACGGGGGATGTGAAGTAGTAGATGAAGTCGAACAAATTGCCATTGATCGTTTGAAGCAGTTATTTGGTGCTTCGTGGGCGAATGTTCAGCCACATAGTGGCGCGAATGCGAACAGTGCAGTCATGTTGGCCATTTTGAATCCAGGTGACGCTATTCTAGGATTGGACCTTTCTCAGGGCGGACACCTCACACACGGTTCTCCAGTTAACTATTCGGGAAAATTGTATCGTCCCTTTTTCTACGGAGTTGAAAAGGAAACCGGTCGTGTAGACATGAATAAGGTTCGTGAGAAAGCGCTTGAATGCAAGCCGAAGCTTTTAATTTGTGGCGCTAGTGCATACAGCCGCGATTGGGATTACGCCGCGTTTCGCGCTATTGCCGATGAGGTTGGGGCCGTTTTGATGGCAGATATCTCTCACCCTGCAGGATTAATAGCCGCAGGACTATTAAACCACCCATTCCCGCATTGTCACATTGTTACTTCCACCACACATAAAACATTGCGCGGACCAAGAGGCGGAGTTATTATGGTTGGAAACGATATTCCAAATCCTTTGGGAGCTAAAACCATGAAAGGTGAAGTTCGTTCACTTTCTTCCGTTTTAGACAGTGGTGTCTTTCCGGGAATGCAAGGTGGTCCGTTGGAGCATGTTATTGCAGCGAAAGCGGTAGCTTTCAACGAAGCGCTTTCAGAAAATTTTAAAACTTACGGAAAGCAAGTCATAGCAAATGCAAATGCACTCGCGGATCATTTAACTGCAAAGGGCTACGAGATTGTTTCAGGAGGTACAGACAACCACTGTTTCCTCATTGATCTTCGAAATAAAAATATATCTGGAAAGGATGCAGAGCATGCTTTAGTAAGTGCTGAAATTACGGTGAATAAGAACATGGTTCCTTTCGACGATAAATCACCGTTTGTAACCAGTGGTATCCGAATTGGTACTCCAGCAATTACGACAAGAGGGTTGAATGTAAGTGATATGGCCTTTGTAGCAAATGCCATTGACAAAGTCATTTCAAATGCTTCTAACGAAGATGTGATTCGAGCTGTAAAGATGGAAGTGCACGAACAGATGTCTTCAAGACCACTATTTGCGTAATATTAAAAGTTCGTCTTTCGAATTAGGGCGTTCATTTCCACGCCAAATAAAATCCTCCAATTTGAATTGTGAGGATTTTGTTTTTTTAATGCTGTTATACAAGCTGTTTGGTTCGTTTTCGAGTGTTACTTTTTGAATTGCTTTTTCTTTCAATTCAATTCGGATATTTGAACAATCAGATCTGTTCAGCCCTGTTAGTTTAGTGCGTTTGTTTTTTTCTTCAGTGGAGAAATAAGCGAGTTGGCCGTTGCCCATAATTTGAACTTCGTGAAGGTCATTTTTAATGAACTGTCCGTGGAGCGATTTTCCTTTAATCTGATTGAAATAGCCGGGTACAACTTCAGATGCTAAGAAACTCTTCTCAGGTACAAAAAGAAAATCTAAACTGTCATTTTTGAAGTGTAGGTTTATCTCGGTTCCAGTAAGTTGATTTGCATCGCTCCAAAGCACAGGTGCGTAAAACATTCGCATGACTGAATCTGCTTCAGAAAGCGAGAGAGAATCGCATTTGCCTTGCAAGTCTTTGCTGAAAAGAATGACGTTGTGATAAGCTTTAATGTCTCTGTTTTCAGCACTTGTTTTCTTGGCGAAAAGTGTGTCTGCAACAATGAAAAGCGTGTCTTTGTTTTCGAGTGTTTTTTCGAGAATACTTTTTCCAGTTACCCAAGAAATTTCATTCGTTTCTTCATGTCTTCCGTAATTGCCACGAATGGTTAAATCGGAGTTATTGTCAACGATAATTACATTCTGAAAAGCTTCGCCCCATTTTTCTTTTCCATTGTAAAAAATACTGTCGCCGAAAAGTGTTTGCTCTTTCGATTTTACGCGTGCATTTTTCTTGAAACTGCAGGTCTCTGTTTTCGAATTGAAGAAACCGTTTTCACATTTTATTTCAAGGTCTTTTCCTGTAATTGTTGTGGGGCCGAAGAAGTATGAAACTTCAGTTACAGTATTGTACAACATGGTGTCTGAAACGACAGTATAGTCTTTGTTTTTCACGGTTACTTTCCGACGGAAAGTGAAGTTGTTGGAAGGGCTGTGGTATCGTCCAGTTTGAGAAACTAATTCGTTGTTGTTTTTGCTAGAAACAACTTTTCCTCCGCCAGAATAGGTGGCAACCTCAGACTTCATGTTGTAGGACATGTTGGGTGAAGTAAGCGTCATTGCCCCATCTGAGAAAATACAATTTTCGTTCAGCGTCGCGGACTGAGTTGCTTCGGTGAAAAAAAGTTTTTTTCCGGAAATTGCATATTCTCCTGGCTTATTCACGCGAATGTTTCCGAAAGCTTGAAAGTTTCCATTACTAAACTTGTATGCCGAGTCGCAATAGAAATCGGTTCCGTCGAAATTCAAATGAACATGTCCAATTAGGCGTTGTCCATTGACAAGATTTTTGTTGAATGCAATTTTATCGGCATGCACCAATTGCACGTGTTTGCCTTGTCCTTCTGCGTTCTGCGAAATCAGAATTACAGAAAGCGCAACAAGAAGTATTTTAACGAAGTTGTATATTGTTCGCGGTTTATCTAACAATGGTTTGCTCACGGTCTGGACCAACGGAAACATAGGTGATAGGAATTTCTAATTCCTTTTCAATGAATGCGATGTAATCTGACAGTTCTTGCGGGAATTCTTCAATGGTTCTAATTTGAGTCAAATCAGTATTCCATCCTTTTAAAGTGGTGTAAATAGGCTCCACTTTTCCATCTAACAAATCGTATGGCATTTCATCTGTTTGCACACCATTTATAGCATAGTGGGTGCAAATATGAATTTCTTCGAAGATGCTGAGAACGTCTGCTTTCATCATATACAATTCGGTAATTCCGTTTAAGCGACATGCATAACGAAGAGCAGGAATGTCTAGCCATCCGCAGCGACGCGCGCGACCTGTCGTGGAACCGAATTCGTTTCCTTCCTTTCGCATTCTCTCCCCAACTTCATTTTCTAATTCGGTTGGAAAAGGTCCGCTACCAACACGCGTGCAATAGGCTTTGAAGATACCGAAAGCTGAGCCAATTGAATTAGGCGCAACACCCAATCCTGTGCAAGCCCCGGCGGCAACCGTATTGCTTGAAGTAACAAACGGATAAGATCCGAAGTCAATATCGAGAAGTGAACCTTGGGCACCTTCCGCTAAAATCTTTTTGTCTTCGCGAATGGCTTTGTGCAAGTAATTTTCGCTGTCTATGAAGGTTAAAGTCTTTAGCACTTCAATTCCCTGGAACCATGCGGCTTCCATCTCGTCGAGTGAATATTCGAATTGAAAATGCGAAAGCATTTTCTTGTGCTTTTCTACAAGTGTGTTGTATTTCTCAATGAAATTTTCTGAAAGAATATCTCCGATACGAAGTCCATTACGACCTGTTTTGTCCATGTAAGTTGGTCCAATTCCCTTAAGGGTAGATCCAATTTTAGACTTGCCCTTTTCGGCTTCAGACGCGGCGTCTAGAAGTTTGTGCGTTGGAAGAATCAGGTGTGCTTTTTTCGAAATAAGAAGTCGTGAAGCGACATCTACATTTTTTGCATTGAGCTTTTCTATTTCAGTAGCGAAAACGATGGGGTCAATTACAACACCATTTCCAACCACGTTGGTCACGTGGTTGTGGAATATACCGCTTGGTATTGTGTGAAGAACATGCTTTGTTCCGTTAAACTCGAGGGTATGGCCCGCATTGGGTCCGCCTTGAAATCTGGCTACGATGTTGTATTTTGGAGTTAATACGTCTACAATTTTTCCTTTTCCTTCATCGCCCCATTGAAGGCCTAACAATACGTCTACTTTGCTCATTCTGATTTGTAAAGCACAAAAGTAGTGGGTTATTCAAAATAAGCCTTATTTTCTTCAAGGAAATTTTCCAACTTACTTCTCATGATGAGTCGGCTAATGACCTTCATATTCGAGTCAAGCGCTATAAGCGTAGGTGTGGAGGGCGAAGGGTAATGTTTCGCTAAATAAGGACGCTTGTCCATGGGGGGAAGAACATTGATCCAAGGTTGTTGGTGTGTTGATAAATGATTTTTCCAGGGGGCTTGTTCTTTGTCAATGGAAATCGCGTATACCTCAAGGCCTTTTTCGTGGTATTTTTTATAGATCTCTTGAAGTTGAGGGTGGAACTCTTCGCAATGCGAACAATTGCTTCTCCAGAACATGACTAATGTGATTTTGTTTTTCTTACAGATATCCTCCAATGAAACTAATTTACCTTCTGCATTGGGGTATTTTAGTTCTGCAGCCTTTTTTCCGGGCGTACAGTTCTTCAGAGATTCAATGAGATTTTTGGTATTAACACTGAACGAAGCATTATCAGAACATCCGTCGGCATAATTATTCAAGTAATAGGAAAGTCCCTCTTCATTTTTGTAGTCTAACATTTTATTCAAAATGAAAGAATGCAGGTATTGGTTCACGGCTTCGTTTTCCCCCATTCTACCCAACAATTCATCTGTGAATTTCTGAGCATATTCTTTTGGATAGGACTTGTAAAGTTGATTGAAGTATTGATTTAGTCCACGTACGAAGGCGTAGTGAAACAAAATTGCTTCGTTGCTGTAGTCGACGTTTCCTAGAAAATGCTTGAAATAGATGGTGCTGTCGAATTGCATGAAATCATGCGGAAGTCTTCGACAAAAGAGAGGAGCAAAGATGGAATAGACCTCTGATTTTTTTCCGTCTTTAGATTTTGCTAAAGCTTCACTATTGATGATTTTTTGCTTATTCAGGAAAGCGGGATGGGTGATTGACTTGTAAGTGTCATATTCCATTTGAAGATTGGAATACAGTGTGGTTAGTTCAACATATTCCAATTGTTCTGTTGAAGTGAAAAGTGAAGCAGGTACTCCGTTTAGTTTCGAGAAATCCAATGTGAGGTCAATGGATTTGGGAAGGGTTTTCGGGTTGATGTAAAAGTCGGTCCAGAGCTTGCCTGTTCCTGAAAAGCGAAGGCGGTATTGGCCAATGTGAGCAGGAGTAAAATTTATAGTTGTTGACGCCGAAGCGTCTAATTCTGATGTCGAAATTATCTGCCATTGATCTTTCTCAAAGGCTTCTAGGAAGACTTTTTTTGAGTTCTGTGCTGGAATATTCTCAACATGAAGTTTCAGACTCGATTGTCCGAATCCAGCCGATAAGCCCAGGGCTAATATAAAGGTGAGGATTGATTTCATGGTGAAAAAAAAAGGTCACCTAAGTGACCTTTTAGAAGGGATTTAAGATTATTTACCTTGAGAAAGTTTCTCCATTTCTTTGTCGAAAGTCTCTTTGAATTTCTCGTAGTTGTAGTCAGCTTTTAACTTTTCGTTTTTAGACAAACCGCTTTGGTAAGCATCTGCAATTGTATTCCCGCTTAACTCAAGAGCAACATAACTCACATAAGTTCCGTCAGGACGTTGAGTTAATTTCTCACAGATTTCAATGCAACCACGAAGTTCTTGATCTACAACTGTGCGAGCCATTTCGTTAAAAGACTCAGTAACTTCCTCTTTGTTGTTTACCTCAGTAGAGTTAACGTAGTTGTCACCAACAATTTTCATTGTAGCGCTGATTGTTTTTCCCATTTCAGACATTGCGTTTGAGCGCGCTTTTTTCTTAGCCGTTTCACGATCCATGCTCTCACCAGTTGCAGTAGAGCGGAAAGCATCTTTAGTGCTTTTGTATTCAGTGCCTGAGCAGTATTCGTTGATTACAACTTCTCCTTTTGGGTCCGGAGTTTTTACTTCGTCTTTGTTCTTCTTACAAGAAGGTATAGCAACCATTGTCATTGCAGCAATTGCTAAAAGGGTAATGCGTGTTTTCATTTTGTCAAGATATTAGTTGAATTGTAGTTTTCAGTTATTGTGCCAAACTTACAAAATAATTTTAATTATTTCGCTGACTTGGACTGTCTCTATGTTTTCTCTCACTTTTTTGTATGCTTCTAAGACTGCATTTTCATGTGAAAGTTGCACACCCTTCACACCGGAAATACTGTATTCGAAAATTGCTGAAGTCGTTTTGGTGTCGGTTACGGTAATTTTTCCGTCGAGATACCCCACTTTAAACCCTTGAATGTCTTCACCTGCACGAGGGTTCGTGTTGATATATACAACGTAGTCAGCAGAGTTTTCGCTGGTTGCGATTCTCATTCCTTTGCTGATGAGCGTGTTTCTTGTAATCTCTGCGAGGGTAGTTGTTTTAGTCCCGTCAAGTTGAAATTCATTTGAACTCACAAAGAAACTTGGAGCAAGAATTTCAATCGGGATTTTACGTTGGTCTGTGTTTATTCCGGTGATTATTGCGGCAGCCAAATCCGAGTCTAAATCTTGCGGCACAAGGGCATCAATAACGATACTTAATTCAAGTGAATTATTTTTAGCTTTCAGGCTAACGTTATCAATATCGGCGAGAATAATCCCATCGTTGTCAGACATCACTGTTTTGGGCTTCATATAATTATCGCGCTGATAAGAATACCTTACGTTAATTCCTCTAACGCCTTCGCCCTTGTATGTTATCATTACAGGAACTTGGGCTTTAAATGTGTTCGAAGAAGAAAGCACAATGTTCTTTAAAGGAGTCTCAAATCGAAGATCAGCTAAAACAGCTCGAATTTCAGAGAACAGTTCGTTGTCAATGAAGATGTCATTTCCATTTTCGTCTTTCATCTGGTTCACTTCTGTCCAATAGGGCTTTAAGGCAAATAGCCCGTGGTAGAATAGGTCAATAGCGGAAGGAATATTTCCTAATTTTTTTGCTTCTCTTCCTTTCTTCAAAAAGTCAAGGGCGGATCTTAATGTGTTTTCTTTTTTTAATGCCTTCTTCGATTGATAGTCGAATTTGTTCAGTTTGTAATAAATGGCATACAATTCTTTGTCTTCCCAAATTCCAGCAACTTCGTAGTCTTCCAATAATTCAGACGAAGATGTAGATACATTCGAACTGAAGCTTTCACTGAATGCTTTGTTCACCTCCATGGTGTTAAAGAACGTTTGTCCTTCGACCTTAACTGATATCTCAGTGGCCAAATCGTTCAAGGCCAATTTTTTTGCGATGGCTTGGTAATCTGCAGGCTGAGTCGTTTTAGAACATGTCGCAATTCCAATGTAGTAGGAAGAATTAACCGGTCTTGTAGATACCCATTCTGGTTTAGGCTGTGGCGGAGGAACTACGGTTTTCACGGAGTCTTTTCCACCACACGCATTCAAAAGAATGATTCCCAAAAAGAGTAAATATTTGTAAAATAATTTCATTAGGGAACAAGCGTTTGCATTTGGTTTTTGACGTTATCAGCTATTTTCTTTGCAATTTCAATATACAAATCGTTAGCTAAATCATTGCCATCGCGAAGGTTTCTGCGCGCGCTTAGCATGTCCTTCAGTGTATTTCTATCGCGGTTATTGGTATTCACAACATTGCCATTGGCTGGGAATAGGTTGTTGGTGTTCCCGCCATAAATCGCATAAATCACTTCGTCTTTTTTCTTCTCTGTGAAGATGTCATTTTTAATTAACGAAGCTGTTTCAATGGATGTCATTTTGTACTGAATCGAAACGTTGGATTCAGCATAGTTGTAGTATTCATCGAATTGAACAGCTTTATATTCAGTGTCATAAAATGTTTTGCCCTCAGCGTTGACTTTTTTGACAGAATACGATTCAAACCCATTGCGAGTCACCTTTCTTATTTGTCCGTTTTGAATCGTGTGGTTAAGAACTGTTCCCGTAATAAGCGCTTTCGCTCCTGAAATTTTTCCAATTTCAACTGCGTTGGATTCAGAAAAGATTCCACTCATTTGAATGCGCTGTTCAGCAAGTATGTTGTTCAGATTTTCTCTGTCAATGACATGAAGAAACGGATCGTTTATTTGAGTTAGGGCATTTAAGATATAGGCTGTAGCTTTCGTGTCGCTTCCCTGCATATTCGTCCCGTTGGTAAAGGGAAGGAGGGCTACAGTGTATTTTCCTTTATCAAGACATTTCTTCTTTAGATCTGCCGATTCCTTGTATCCTAATTTGCGTTCCTCAACCTTAATAAAGTTGTTGTACGCAGCGCGGTAGTGCTTTGCTTCGAATTCAGTTAGGCCTTTTTGATAGATAGGTTCGAGGTACGCTATATCTTTTAATTCACCGGCGTCTTTAAAGTTTGGATCTAAAATCCCAATTTCATGGAAATTAGCTTCAGCGTCTGCAAATTTGTTGTCCTCTAAAAGTTTTGTTCCTTGTTCGTAAAGGTCAGTCAGGTATGACTTTTTTACTTTCTCAAAATCACCTAAATAGAAATCGGGTATTTGAAGTTCTACACCAACACCTTTGATTTTTGCCTGATAGTCACGGGCTGAAATGAATGCATAAACCGCATCTTTTTTATTTCCAAAACTGCTTTTCTGGCTGAACTCACTTAGCATGGCGCTTAAAACCGTTTGTCCGGTTTTCTTCATTCCAATTTGAGCGTCAATATTCGCGCGCTTCTTCCACAAAGCGGTATAATAACTTTCAGAAGCTTCTTTATTCAGTCCGGCTGCCTCTTGCTTTTGACCGAGCTTGGTGTAGTGTTTACTGTTGTGACATGCCTGCGTTCCAAGCAAAATCAGAGCAGTAAAGATGTAGAGCCAATTTTTCATAATTATTTCGTTTCAATGTATTGATTCAACTCTTCGGTGCTAGAGTCGAAAGTAAATCCTTCACTTACGGTGTAATAGTTATTCTTATCAAAGCAATAGTCGTATGCATATTTCGCAAATTCCAAACGAGTTTCGTCGAATCCAAATACCTTCATCATTACAACGATTTGTTCAGTGGTAAGACAATTCGCTTTAGCTACCTGCTTGGCTGTAGAAAGCCTTGTATCGTCGAATCCTTTGCTTTCGATGGTCTGCTTTGCTTTGCCGAAACTTGCTGCATCCATAGAACGTGCACAATTTCCATTTCCAGAAATGGTTGCGTTCGAAGGTTGGGTTGGAGATGGTTCGCTTGGACGCGTTGTGTGCGCTGGAACTGTTGAATTGCTTGATGAGGTAGAAGTTGTAGTTCTGGTTGTTGTTGTTGTAGTCGTTCCGGTTGTCTGAACATCCATATTCGGAACATTCATGTTAATTCCCATGTTCATTCCGTCTACGTTGATATTCATCCCAACATTTCCACCTGTAGTTGTAGAGTTGGTTTCGTTGACATTGACATTCATCCCGAAATTAACCCCATCTGCATTTACATTCATACCAACACTTCCACCAGTGGCATTGGGGGTTTCGTTGACATTGACGTTCATTCCCATGTTTACGCCGTCAACATTTATGTTCAGACCAACGTTTCCTCCAGTAGTTGGTTTGGTGTTCGTTCCTGTTACGGTTGTTGTAGTTGTTGTGTTGGAATTTCCGCGATTCACTGTTCCGGTGTTATCCGAAGTCTGAGTTGTGCCAACAGGAGCATCGTCTGCAACAGCGAAATCTTTCGCGTTATTGTCGGAAGTGTTATTTGTTGTTGCGCCCGAAGAAATAGGGTTTTCTGTATAATAGCGAAGAACATATTCTCCTTTTTTATTTTTCTTAACTTGATATGTCACCTCCATACCTTGGTGAAGTGCGAAGTTATTGTTTGAGAAATCCGCGAGTGTAGCGTCTTGAAAATCTACTCTTGCCTGGTAGAATTCAGATGTTAGCCCTTGAAGCTTGACATTTGCTTGAGGAGCGCTGTTCATGGCTTCGCCATTCAGATAAAGCGTGAATTTCTCACCAGCTTCAGAATAAATAACAGCATTCATTTGAGCGAAAACATTCGAAAGAGCGAAAGATGCTACTGCGACTAGGGTAATTTTTTTAATCATATCTTTTGTCTGTTAAGAGTGTAAATTTAGTTATGATTCAACCTGTATAAAAGTTTATGCCAAAAAATAAAAACTTAAGAAAGGGAAGCTAATTGGTTTGGTTAACTTTGTTTGCGATGGAAACGAAGAAAATTATACTGTTCGGCGCAGGTAGAAGCGCACGCCATTTGGTTTCTTTTTTAGTGGAAGGAGCTCTGGAAGGTAAGTGGAGTGTGGTGGTTGCCGATACGAATGTATCTCATTGGATAGAGGAATATGGGGGTCTTAATCAAGTTCATTTTATTTCTGGGGATGCGACAAACGCAGAGTTTCGACATGAGTTGATTGCTCATTCGAGTTTAGTTATTTCAATGCTTCCAGCATTCATGCATGCGGAAGTTGTAAAAGATTGCATTAATTTTCATGTTCATGTATTTACGCCGAGTTATGTAAGTGCCGAGGTAAATGCAATGCACGAACTTGCCTTGCAAGAGGGGGTTTTAGTGTTGAATGAAATGGGCGTAGATCCGGGAATAGATCACATCTCGGCTATGGAAATCATTCATAGGTTAAAAAGTCAAGGGGCGGAAATTACATCTTTTGAATCTTATACGGGAGGGCTTGTTGCTCCTGCAAGTGATGATAATTTATGGGGGTACAAAATCTCATGGAATCCAAGAAATATAATACTTGCCGGAAGTTCCGGGCATGCTATGTATCGCGAGAACAACAAGCTTCGAATGGTTCCTTATTATAAATTGTTTGACGAAGTAGAGACGGTAGTTGCGAGCGATGGGGTGCGTTATGATGCTTACCCAAACAGAAATTCAGTGCATTACCTCGAGTTGTATGGATTAGAGAATGTTCGCAAGCTTGTTCGCGGAACATTGCGTAAACAAGGGTATTGTAAAGGTTGGTCGTTTCTAGTTAAGAACGGTTTTGTAAACGATGATACCAAAATCCCAGCTGGTGAATTTTCAACATGGGCAGAGCTATCTGAATCGTTGCTCGGTCTGAATTTCAGCATAAACAATGAGGACAAAGAGGTGTCGGATATGTTGAATGAGATTGGAATCTTCAGCAATGAGTCTTTAAAAAATGAAGAGTTGACCTGTGCACAACATCTTCAACAATTGCTGGAGAAAAAATGGGTATTGAAGGAAGGTGATCGTGATATGATTGTGATGGTGCATAAATTCGGATACACGCTTCAAGGAAAGAATCATGTGTTAACCTCGTCTATGGTTTTGGAGGGAGATGATGAGTTCAAAACAGCAATGTCCAAGACAGTGGGTATGCCTATTGCCTTTGCAGTTAATCGTTTATTCAACGGCGATTTTTCTTCACGCGGGGTTCAAATACCTGTGACCGCAGAGTTTTACGTACCTCTGTTGCAAGACCTTCACAACTACGGTATTTCATTCGTAGAAACGATAGAAGAAATATGAAAAGAATAATTCTGATACTGTTCATATTGCCATTTTCTTTAATGGCTCAAGAGTATCGGAAGTGCCCTTCATTTAATGCTGACGAGCATTGGGAGCGGGCTGAGTCTTTTGCAGAGAATAGAAAGAATATTGAAGACTTAATTGAATGGCTTATTTCAACTCCCCCGACAGAGCAATTGATAGAGCGAAGTTCCGCGAGTATTTTCGTTATGGAATGGGTGACGAAAAACCCTAATCTGCTCGTGAATATCGAAGTTGGCCCTTACAACGATTACCTCATAACTGAAGATTTAATGTTGGCTTATTTATTCGGGAATATCAATTATGCGCTGAAACATGAAGGAAAAGTAAAACAGGAAGCACAACGAATTGCTGGATTGAAGGCATTGCTATTCTTGATAGAGCACTCGGAGTCTTACTCGAAAAATAAAGCTTTTAAATCTCTTTTACGCGCAAGTAGAAAAGGTGAGTTAAATGAGTTTGATAAAGAGATGTGGATGAACTATAAATCCCAAGCGTTGTTGTACTTGGAGAAATTGAATTAGAATGAAGAAGTTCGAAGTGCCAGAGCATTACAGATCTAATATTCTTGGAAGAATAAAAGAAATTCGTAAGGTCAATGATCCAAGAAAGAAGGACCATTCACCTTATGTTTTTCATGTTGGAAAAACAGAGTTTGTGATACCAAGACATTTTGGTTTTTGTTACGGTGTAGAGAATGCCATTGAAATTGCCTTTCGAACTGTTGCTGAAAATCCGGGGAAGCGAATTTTTCTTTTGGGTGAAATGATACACAATCCGCAAGTCAATGAAGATTTAATTGCGGAAGGAATTCAGTTTTTGGTTGATAACCACGGAAATCGTTTGGTTGATTTTTCAACTCTGAGTTCGGAAGATATTGTTATTACACCTGCCTTTGGAACAACGGTTGAGATGGCAGCAGAGTTGGCTCAATTTGGCGTTCATCTTGAACGTTACAATACTACTTGTCCATTTGTAGAAAAGGTTTGGAAACGCTCGGCAGAACTAGGAAACCGCGGATACACCTTGGTCGTTCATGGGAAATATTTGCATGAAGAGACACGCGCTACGTTTTCACATGCTGCGGAAACAGGACCCGTAGTGGTTGTTCGAAACAGGAAGGAAGCAGAGTTGCTTGCTAGATATATTCGGAAAGAAATGAGCGACGAGCAATTTGAAATCGATTTCGCAAATAAATGCTCTTCTGGCTTTGTTGCCTCGAGAGATTTGCAAAAAATTGGCGTGGTGAATCAGACGACCATGTTGGCCAGCGAAACACAAGAAATTGCCGCGTATCTGAGAGATATTGTAGTGGAAATGTATGGTGAAGAAGCAACGACAGACACGCGCGATACGTTGTGCTACGCTACGAACGACAATCAAAACGCGACAATTGGTGTGTTGGAAAGTGGTGCCCAATTAGCAGTTGTAGTGGGTGGCTTCAATTCTTCGAATACCATTCAGATTGCTACGATTTTGGGCGAAAAAATGCCAGTGTATTTTGTTCGAAATGCAAGTGATTTCATATCCCTGGAAAAAGCAATTGTTTTCAATAGCAAAACACTGAAGGAAGAGGAAATTGTACCGTCACTTCTTCAACAAGATAATTTGAAAATCGTTGTTACGAGCGGTGCTTCATGTCCAGATAAAATCGTTGACCACGTAATTCAGCGAATCCTTGAACTGCGCGAAGAAACAGAATCGGTTGAATCTGCTTTAGAAGGGCGCATATAAAGTGAATAAATGTGCATTCGCATTCGCGATGTTCTGTTGTAAATTTGGAAGATGAATAGTTCAGGTGTCATTCAATTATTGTCTGATCAAGTTTCCAATCAAATTGCTGCGGGCGAAGTTGTTCAACGACCATCTTCCGTTGTGAAGGAATTGGTAGAAAATGCAGTCGACGCAGAGGCCACGCAAATTCGTGTAGTAATTAAAGATTCTGGGAAGACACTTATTCAGGTTATAGATGACGGAAGGGGAATGAATGAAGTGGATGCGCAGCTTTGCTTTGAGCGTCATGCTACTTCTAAAATTCGCAAGGCAGAGGATTTATTCAACATTACAACAAAAGGATTTCGCGGAGAGGCGTTGGCGAGTATTGCTTCTGTTGCGCAGGTTGAATTGATTACCAAGCGTGAAGAAGATGAGTTGGGTGTTCGAATTGAAATAGATGGCGGAAAGCTTATTTCAAACGAGCCTCTTGAAGCAGCGAAGGGATCTGTTTTTTCCGTTCGAAATTTATTTTTCAATATACCAGCGCGTAGATATTTTTTGAAGACCGACGCAATTGAGTTTCGTCACATCATTGATGAGTTCGAGCGCGTGGCGTTGACGCACCCCGATGTGCACTTCGTGCTAACGCACAATGGGAATGCAGTTTTCGATTTACCAAAGTCGAATTTGAAACAGCGATTGGTTCATGTGTTTGGAAACAAATACAACGACCAGTTGATTCACTTGGACGAGGATACAGAGATTGTAAGAATTTCAGGGTTTGTTGGAAGACCGGAGATAGCAAAGCGCACACGTGGAGATCAATACTTTTTTGTGAATCAGCGATTCATTAAAAGTCCGTTCTTGAACCATGCCGTTCAGCAAGCTTACGAGCAAATTCTTCCTTCAGGAAGTTTTCCATTTTATTTAATTGCCCTCGACGTTCCTCCTTCAACCATAGATATAAATATTCATCCAACGAAAACGGAGATTAAGTTTCAAGACGAAAGAAGCATTCACGCTTTGCTGCATGCGGCTGTGAGAAGAGGGCTGGGTAAGAATCAGGTTGCACCTTCGTTAGATTTCGAGCAAGAAAATATTCCTTTGACGCAAGTGAGTTCGGGTTCTGTGCGAGTTCCGCAAGTAGACGTGAATCATGATTTTAACCCCTTTCAAAAGGCGGATTCTTGGCAACAGAAGTCACGTAATTGGATGGAACAATTTGCACAAGCGGGATTTGGATTCGAAAAGGAAAGCGCGCCAGAACAAGAGCAAATAGAATTCGATTCGGAAGAGTGGGAAGGTGGAACACCTTTTCAAATTGGACGAGTTATTATTGGATGTGAGATAAATTCAGAGTTGAAGATGTTTCATCAAACGCGATTGCATTGGCAGGTTTTGTTCGAAGAGCATTCGAATCAGAACAGTCATTCATTTGTTGCGCAGCAGCTGTTATTCCCCATTCCATTGCATGTCCAACCAAAGGATATTTCGCTACTGCAACTGCACGATGTTTTATTGGCCTCGTTCGGGTTTGAATTGAATTTGGAAGAAGATCCAGAGATTATTGCGGCTCCGTCTAACTTAGATGAGCAAGGTGCTTTGAACTTTGTTGAATTGGTATTGGAAAGTTTACGGTTGGGTGTTGAAGGTCCAGATTTGCGAATGAATTTGTTGAAGGATTATACGCGCAGACTGTCTGTGAAAAAAGGGCAAATGTTAACGGTTCCTGAGATGTTGGATTTACTTATTCGATGGAACGCATGTGAAAATAAAAATTTCGCTCCAGATGGAAAGGCCATTGCCTTGACCTTTGGAATCGATCATTTAGAAGATCAATTAGGAAAATAAAGTGCTATGAGAATGAATCTTACACCGGCGGTAAAGAACATCATAATTATTAATGTTCTTATTTACTTGGCTTGTTTTGTTGTTCCCGGATTGAACGACGCCTTAACAGGATATTATTTTGCCAGCCCGAATTTCAGACCGTGGCAAATTGTGACGCACATGTTTATGCACTCGCAGTATGACTTCACACATATATTTTTCAATATGTATGCCTTGTATTTGTTTGGAACGGCATTGGAAAATTATTGGGGCACAAAGCGTTTTGTGATTTATTACATGACCTGCGGAATTGGTGCTTTCTTCTTGCACATGGGTGTTAGTTATTTAGAGATACAGAAGATGATGGCAGTGTTGAGTGATCGAGAGATTTATCAAGTCATGATCACCGGATTGGAAGAAGGGAAATCGTATAAAGCCCAAATGGTTGATTTGTACTCTGCGATTAATACGGGTGTAGTTGGAGCATCAGGCGCAGTGTTTGGTGTGTTGTTGGGATTTGGAATGTTGTTCCCGAACACAGAATTGATGCTGTTGTTTCCCCCTATTCCGCTTAAAGCGAAGTATTTCGTAATGATATACGGAGCGATCGAATTCTTTTTGGCCATGCGTCAAACGACAGGAGACAACGTAGCCCATTATGCGCATTTAGGTGGAATGCTTTTCGGATACCTTCTGCTTAAGTATTGGCAGAAAAAGGGGAATGCATGGTAAATCGTTTTCGCAACGCACCAATAGGATTGAAATTCATAAGTGCCTTAATGGCATTTGGATTTGTTATTCGATTAATAGTCGTGTTGCTTTCTGTTAATTATTCGGGTTCAGCGTATATCGCGACTTTTGATTCGTTTGTAGGTTTTTCTACAAAAGGTGAATCTTACACTTGGATTTGGACTTGGTTAACCTATAGTTTCTTTCATGCAGAGGTCAGTCATTTCGTTTGGAATTACGCTTTATTAATGCTTTTAATTTATTGGTCGAAGGATTGCTATTTCGGATTGAAGGCTTTGAAGTATTGGATTGCAGGAGTAATTGGTGGATTGATTTTTCTTTTATGTATTGAAGACCAAGTTTCTTTGATTGGCGCTTCAGCTGGAATAACATCGCTATGGGTAGGTTGGCTGTTTTTCGATGTTGGAAACAGCGAAAAAAGAGGAGTATCTTTTTGGTTAGGCCTGACAGTGTTTTTACTTTTGGAAGTAATTGATGTCTTGAATTATGAAGCTCAGAACTTATCACTTTTCGCGCATTTAGGTGGTGCGATTGGAGGTTTGTTCTGGATGCTAATGGATAAATATGAATTCGCGCAAATGAATTGGATTGAAAAAATATTCTCTTGGCTTAGGCCTTCTCCAAAGCTTACCGTGAAACGAAGTAATGCTAGATTTCAAACTGACGATGAGTTTAATGCAGAAAGAAAATTGAAAGAAGATTACTTGAATTCAATTTTAGATAAAATCTCGCGTTCAGGATTTGAAAGCCTTTCAGCAAAGGAGAAAGTGTTTTTAGAACAGCAAAAAGAGAAGTGATGGAATCCCCTGCGAAAGAAATAAAGAAGTTGAGCCATTGGAAGAAGTTTGTCCGATTTGTCTTTCGTTTTTTTAGTTTGGTAGTTATTTCCTTTTACTTGCTTTCTTATTTGTCTTCGCATTTTACGCCAAGTGTTTTCATGTTCTTTAGTGTTTTAGGCCTTTTCTTTTGGCCGCTGTTACTCATGTTTTTAATTGCCGCAATATTTATGACTTTCCGAAAGGAGTGGAAATGGCTTATTGCTTTCGGTATTTGTTTCGCATTTTCATTGCCTGATTTGTTCTCGTTTTTCAATTTTAATTCTCGTAATCAACAAACTTCAGGTGGAATTGGAATGACTGTCATGACCCACAATACTCATCTAATGGGTTACTACGATGGGGAAAACGCGAAGAAGAATAGGGATGCGATATTGAATGAAATTCAAAAGGTAAAACCGGATATTCTTTGCCTGCAAGAGTGCTATTGGAATACGAATGGTGGAGATTTTTTATCTGAACAATCGAGGAATGAGATGCTCCCGGGATATGCGGTGCATGAGCGAACCACTCATGTGCTTTCAGATGGAGGAAGATTTGGATTGGTTATTTTTTCCAATTATCCAGTTGTTAGTCAAGGTCAAGTGCCTTTCGAGAATGAGGTAAATAACTTTTGTATTTACATGGATGTTTTAGTTGGAAGTGATACGGTGCGTGTATACAATGCGCATTTGCAAAGTTTTCGCTTGAAGAAGAAATCGCTTCAACTCTTCGATGAAAATATTGATATGAATGAAATTCAGAATGAGAGCAAACCGCTGTTCGTTCAATTGTATCGTTCATCACTCAAGCGTTCGGAACAGGTTAACGTTCTCGCGGCACATATTGAATCGTGCAAGCACAAAGTAATCGTTGCAGGTGATTTTAATGACACGCCAATCTCGTATACATACAATCGTCTAGCGAAAAGTTTGGAGGACAGCTTTCAAGATGCTGGAAAAGGAATTGGAAGTACCTATAGGGGACCTCTTCTAGGCTTGCGAATTGATTATGTGTTGCATAGCAAAGAGTTGCAAGCGAATTCTTATTCAACAAGTGAAGCGGGCGCTTCAGATCATAGACCGGTTATTGTGAAGTTTTAGATTCCCACTTCAAACGGAAATATTCATACGGGGTTAAGGTTAGCAGAACCATTGCTAATCCGTAAAAGAAATCTTCCATTGGGACACTCCAAATTCGTACGCCTAAATTGTATTGATTGTTGTATCGAACAATGGCTTCCGTGATGTCTACTTTGGATGTATTTATTAAATCGTATTCGTAGAAATGCAGTCCAGTGAGAATTCCATTCGAAATGAAAAACGGAATGAGTAGAATGAACCAAGCGTATAGAAAATACCCAAGAAATTCTGACTTTCGTTGCAAGTGGAAAAGCAATAAAGCTCCGCAGAAGAGCGTAGCGCTGAAGGTGTACCATAGCTTTTCAACTCCAGCGTAAACACAAAGTACTGCTGCTATAATTGCGATGGTTGTGCCGGAGATTCTTGCGAAACTTTTTGAGGGAGCTGTTTTCTTAAAGTAGCGAACGCATTCGAAAGTAAACACACAGGCGAAGGGAACAGCAATGAAGAATAACCACTCTTCAATGGGCAATAGGAACCATCTTTGAGTTAGTGTATAGGTTGGATTGAAATTCCAAATTCCCCAATGTGTAAAGAGAATGTCCCAAGGAATATAAGCGGCACACATGAACAACAGCCCAACGAAGAGTAATTTAAATTTTTTGTAAAAAGCAACGCTCTTGTGAAAGCTTAAAAAGAAAGGTCCTGCCAAGCAGAAGAGATCTACGAGTATGTATGCGTAGCTCGAGTTCATTTCGCTGCTTTTGCTTGTTTGAATTTGAGTTCAGATTTGAAATATTTCATCGGAACGATAAGCATTCCGAAACATTCTCCTTCTTCTTTGAATTGATTCTTGTGATGAACTTTGTGTGCCTTACGAATGGCGCGGAAGTAGAGGTTGTCTGTTTTGTCGAACCAACGAAATCTGCGGTGGATGAGTACTTCATGTACCAAGAAATATCCGATTCCGTATGCTAGAATTCCAAATCCGATGAAGGTGCGAAAATCATTTCCGTTCATCATTCCGAACATGATTAACAACCAACTCGGAACGGCATAAATAAGAAAGAAAATGTCGTTCTTTTCGAAAAATCCTGGTGTAGGTTGGTGATGATCTTCGTGGAAATACCACATGAATCCATGCATCACAAATTTGTGTGTGAGCCAGGCCATTCCTTCCATTACAAGGAATGTAAGAATGATTATTGCAATGTTAAGTGTCATGTTTGTTTGGCTAAATATTCGGTCACTCGATCAAGAGCAATGATGAACCAAGGAGTAAAATTTTGTGGGGCTTCTTTTATTTCAGTTTGTAATTGTTCAAGTCCGATGTGTCTGAAATCTTCGACTTCTTCTAGGTTTAATTCGGGCACTTGATTTGACTGTCCGAAAAAAACGTGGTCAAATTCATGTTCGGTTAAACCATTGTCAAATTCTGCTTTGTATAGAAAGGAGAAGATGGGTTTTAATTCGCATTGCATTCCCATTTCTTCGAGAAGCCTTCTGTTAGCGGCATCTGTAATGTTTTCCGTTTCTCTCGGATGAGAGCAACAGGTGTTCGTCCACAAACCTCCGCAGTGGTATTTTGTAGAAGCTCTTTTCTGAAGGAGTAATTTTTTATCTGAATTGAAAATGAAAATCGAAAACGCGCGATGTAGAACTCCTTCAACATGGGCTTGTTGTTTTTCCATTGTTCCAATGGCATTGTCTTGTTCGTCTACGAGCACCACGTATTCCATTACAGTTGACTGTATTTAGATTTTAGGTCGTCACTTATGTTTTCACTTTGAATCATAAACTGAATAACGATTTTCCAAAAGGCTTTGGTCTTATTTAGTTTTCCGGTTGAAAGCGATTGATAAATGTAGTATGAATCTTCATCGAGTTTGTCGTGATACTGCAACATCCAAGGCGCTTTGTCTTGAACAGAATAACGCAAGAAACGAAGCTCTTCATTCCAATAATCGTTTGCAATAGCTTTTTCAAGCATGTCTTTTCCTCGACTGAAATATCCGAGTTTATCGGCTGGATTTGAAACCAGTTCAGCATACATGGCAGTGGCTACTCCGAAGTAGGCTTGCTGTGTGTTGTTGCGGTTCGAGAGATTCGCGCAATAGTTGTAGAACTCTTGTTTGGCCGGTTCGTTTTGAGCGGAGATAAAGAGTTTTTGACATTGAATTTCTTGGGCAGAGGACGAGACTACTGCTGAAAGAATGCAGATTAGAATGAATGATTTTAGAACCACTAATTTCATTACAACAAATTTAAATTGTGTTGCAAATAACTTTTAGCGAGTAACGCAATTTTCTTTGGGTTAGCAACTCTCACGCGTTCTTTCAGAATACGATCGCAAGGGAGCGCTTGTATTTTAAGAAACAGTTTGTAGTAGTATTTGAAAGCAATAAGAACACCAAATCTCGCTTCTTTTGGAAGTTGAAGTATGCCTATATATGCTTGTCTAAAATCTTCATTAATTTCTTTTTCTATGGTCTTTTTGGTAGGCTCATCGAATTGAGTCATGTCTACATTTGGAAAATAAACTCTGCCTAATGCATTGTAGTCTGCGTGTAAATCGCGTAGGAAATTGATCTTCTGAAAAGCGGCGCCAAGCTTCATTGCAGAAGGTTTTAATTTTTCGTATTCTGCTTGATTACCGTTTACAAAAACATGCAAGCACATCAATCCGACTACCTCTGCAGAACCGAGAATGTAGATTTCGTAAGAAGCTCTATCGTGCTCCATTTGATGCAGATCCATTTCCATACTTTTCAAAAAAGTATCTACAAGGTCCCACTCAATGTTGTACTTGTGGTAAGTATGTTGAAAGGCATTTAAGATAGGATTCAGTGATATACGTTCTTCAATGGCTAAGGCAGTGTCTCTGCGGAAACGAGCCATAAGTTCGTGCTTTTCATAATCATGAAAAGTATCAACGATTTCATCGGCAAAACGAACAAAACCATAGATTGCGTAAATAGGGTTTCTAATTTCTTTACCGAGTGTTCGAATGCCCAAACTGAAGCTTGTGCTATAAGCGTGGGTAGTTAGCTTGCTACAATCGAAGGAAACATTATCGAAGAGTGGTTTACCTGTCATGATATTATGATTGAAAAAGAAGTTTGTTCATAGTCTCGGCGGCTAGTTGTCCGCTTATTATGCTCGGCGGCATTCCAGGTCCTGGAACGGTAAGTTGCCCTGCGTAAAACAAGTTGCTCAGTTTTTTGCTACGCATAGCAGGCTTTAAAATTGCTGTTTGTTTCAATGTATTGGCTAATCCGTATGCATTGCCTTTGAAACTGTTGTACTCTGAAATAAACTCTTCGTGCGCAAAGCTTCGTTTGTAAACGATGTGCTCACGAATAGATTCACCCGTGCGTTTCTCTAAACGGTCAAGCATGTTTTGAAGATATTTATCTCGTAAACTTTCATCGCTTGTTAAATCGGGAGCCACTGGAACGAGTAAGAAAATGTTTTCACAATTTTCAGGAGCTACGGAATTGTCTGTTTTTGAGGGGGCACAGGCATAGAACAATGGCTGAGTAGGCCATTGAGGGTTGTCGTAAATTTCTTTTGCGTGAAGATCGAAAGGTTCGTCGAAGAACAAGTTGTGATGCAGCAGATTACTCACTCGTTTGTTCACTCCCAAATAATAGAGGAGTGATGATGGTGACATTGTTCTAGAATTCCAATAATCATCGGAATAGGTTCTGTCTTTCGGAGAGAGCATTTTCGTTTCCACATGATGGTAATCGGCTCCCGCAATTACGGCGTCTATTTCAAAGTTTCCAGAAGAAGTGATTAGTCTTTTCGCTTGACCATTCAACGATTCAATCTGAGAGACCGAGTTGTTGTAATGAAAAGTTACTCCAAGTTTTTTCGCTACCTTTTCCATGGCCTTAGGAATTTCGCCCATTCCATTTTTTGGGTACCACGTCCCAAGTTCAAGGTCTGCGTAATTCATTAAGCTGTACAATGCAGGAGTTTTCTCGGGTTTGGCACCTAAGAAAAGAACCGGAAATTCTAACAATTGAATAATTTCAGGATGTTTGAAATACTTGCGAATATGTGATGAAATGGAATTGAAAAGATGAATGCGAACAGCGGCCTTCAAAAGTTTGAGATCAAGAAATTCGGTCGCTGAAAGCGATGGCTTCCAAACGAATTCACCCATACCCGTTTCGTATTTGTACTTAGCTTCCGAAAGGAATTTTTTCAGATTCTCCTTGCTGCCAGGTTCTATTAACTCAAGTTGATCTCCTAAAGCATCGGTAGAAGCAGGAACATCAAGTATCTTATTTGAAAAGTAAACGCGGTATGAGGGGTCTAGTCTTTCAAGCGTGTAATAGTCGCTTCTTTTCTCACCGTATTGTTCGAAAAACTGATCAAAAACCTCTGGCATCCAATACCAACTTGGCCCCATGTCGAAAACAAATCCATCGGCTTCAAAAACTCTACAACGCCCGCCAGGTGTGGAATGCTTTTCAAACACATGCGTTTCGAAGCCCAACTGCGCCAGACGGCATGCAGCAGATAAACCCGCGAATCCAGCTCCTATAACGGCGACACGTTTTCTCATAAAGATAAAACACCATTATGTGCTTTTTGTTCTTGACTAAAAGGAAATTTGATAGTCGTGAGTGAAGATAAGTTGAAATTCTAACGAACCCTAATTTTTTGCCCGATTTTTAAATTGGTTGAGGGCTTAATTTTGTTGAGTTTACACAGTTTAGACACGGTGGTTTTGTTCTTGGATGCAATCGAAGAAAGTGTGTCTCCGCGCTTGACCGTGTGATATTTACTGCCCGATCCTCCTTTAGAATTGTTGTTTGCATTCGGAGCGGTAGGGGTTGTTGTGGGTGCGTTTAACTTCTTTTTTGTCAGTTCGAAAACAGGAGATTTCAATGCCTTTTGATTCGGCGTAATCATGTAGGCTGGATCGAAAGGATTTCCCAAATATCTTGTTTCGAAATGAAGATGCGCACCGTATGAGCGGCCCGTATTTCCGCCAAGACCGAGCATGTTGCCGGCTTGCACATATTGCCCTGGAACTACCATTCTAGCAGACATGTGTGCATACAAAGTTTCCAGTCCGTTCGGATGCCTCACAACCACAACGTTTCCATAAGTGTCGCTGTATTGAGAAATTCGAACGAGCCCTTCAAACATACTGTAAACTGGGTCGCCGGTGTCCAAATCTAAATCGAGGCCAGCATGAAGGCGACCCCAACGAGGACCGAAGGGGGAGGTTTGTCTACCTATATCCGTTGGGAATGCGAAGTCACAAGAATCTATGATTAACTGAAAGAATAAGGCTGAATCACTCGGGAAAACGACATTTCTCTTTTTGTGCCAGATGTTCTGCGTATCCCAGCTTTGGTAATTGGCGTAACTCGGAATATTGGTTAATGAGTCAGCAAGTCCTTTCAAGTTGAGATTAATTGCAGGAATGTTTGGAGTAACGTAAATCGGCGACTTTTTAACTTTAATGTATTCTGTAGCGTTTACCCAAGATGCAGTGTCTGCCATTAATTCGAGGGCCGATTCGAGGGCACCCGACGGTTGGGCATAGGAGAATATGCTGAATAGCATTGCCGTTAGTATGAACAATAATCTCCTAAACATATCTAGCAAAAATAGGGATTAATTTCTTAATACATTTTCATTCTATTTTTCGGAGATTTGCAAAATGAACAAAGTAGATCTACTCGTTATCTCTGCCCATCCTGACGATGCTGAAATTAGTGCGGCTGGTACCATAATAAAATCTGTTAAAGAAGGAAAGAAGGTCGCTTTAGTTGATCTCACACAAGGCGAACGAGGAACGCGTGGAAGTGCGGAATTACGCATGATTGAAGCGAAAAATGCTTCAGAGGTTATGGGCATTCATTACCGAGAAAACTTGGAGTTGCCCGATTGCTTTTTTACGGATACTCCTGAAAATAAAATGCTAATAATTGATGCTATTCGGAAGTACAAACCTGAAATAGTTTTTACGAACTCACTTCGCGATAGGCATCCTGATCATGCGCGTGCAGCAAAATTAGTAGCCGAGTGTTGCTTCTATGCGGGACTCCCGAAAATAGAGACTTCCCATGAGGCATGGAGACCTCGCGCGGTTTATCACTTCAATCAAGATTTTTATAACCGTCCAGATTTCGTAATTGATATTACCCAGCAAATGGAACAAAAAATTGATACGTTGAAATCATTTTCAAGTCAATTTTTCGATCCGAATTCGCAAGAGCCAAAGACACCTATTTCCGGAGAAGAGTTTTTTGATTTCATTAAGGGCAGGGCTATGGATTTCGGTCGCTATGCAGGATATCAGTACGCAGAAGGATTCGTAGCATCACGCCCAATTGGAATGCGCGATGTTTTCAATTTAGACTAAGTTCTCTTTTTTCTTCAACTTGAAATAAAAGAAAATTTGCACGAGGCATTGCGTAATAAATGCCGCGGAAGCCGCCATGCAAGCGCCATTGATGTTGTCGCTTGGAATTAGAATGGTGGAGCAACAAATCGCAACGGAGAATCCAGAGACAGCTGAATAGAAGTTGTACTGGTGTAATCCTTTTCCTGAAAATAAATGAGCAAATGAGACCGTTGCTGCATTTGCAATTATACCAGGAACAAGAAAAAAGAATCCTTCTTTTAAAAATGCAATGTCATAATCCACAAATACGGCTAACCAAGAATTCGGCACGAGCATGAAACACAGCGTTCCGAATGTCGTGGTGGATATTCCAATAATTAAATAGCGTTTAGTAAGAGCCAAATGTTCCGTGAAATTTGACGTTTGCGCAACGCGCGAGGCGAGTATAGATGACAGGCTTTTTACCACAGACCAGAGCGCTTCAGCCACATACATGAGTATGGAAAATACACCAGCAAAAACTTTTCCTTCGACACCTAGATTTTCAAGGAAATACAAGTAAGAACGCTGATTTCCTAAATGGAAAATATTTCCAAGTTGTGCGTATCCGCCGAGCTTAGCGGTTTGCTGCAAATCGGTTTTTGATAAATCGAAGCGCATGTTTTTCCAAACATTCGGAGTAAGATAAAACCCAACCGAGGCGGTAATTACGAATGACAATAACTGTCCTGAAACGAAAGCAAGAATTCCCCAATCCGTTGCCAAATAAAAACACGCTACGAAGGCCAAGGAAGAGATTGATTGTGTGAAAAGTAAAACCTGATAAGATTCAATTTTTTCTTTTCCCAATAGAATCATTTGTTGCAAAACGAAAACGGCCTGAAGTGTCCCTAAAAGAATTGTGAGCCCAATAAATGGTGCCTTCAGCACCAAGAGTAAGACGGAAGTTATAACGGCGCTAATTGCAATCCACAGAAGAGATGGAAGCGCGATTTTATGTTCACCCAAGCGAGGAATTAAATAGATGAGTGCACCTCCGCCAATGAACTGACTTAACGTTGCGAGTATGAGAATTCCGAAATTGATGAGAGCAATGGTTCCTTGTCCTTCCACATGAACAAAATGCAAATTCATAAGTACAAGAAGCAATGCTGAAACCAGTCCGAATGCGCGATTCAATATGGAAAGTAATTCTACTCGTTTCATTTGGCTAGTGCTTGTTCGTAGGCATCTATGAACTTTTTTCCAACTGAATTGAATGAGAAATTATTTTCGGCATACGTAGAAATTTCTTCACGACTCACTTCATGCAATTCATTGTGTGACTCAGAGAATGCATTCAATAATTGAACTTCATTCTTCGCGTCAATGAGTTTGTTCCATCTGCAAAAGCCCATGTGCTCTGCGATTCCGCCTACACGCGTAGCAATGACATTCATTCCACTGGCCATGGCTTCTATCATTACGAGTGGTAAATTTTCGTAGTTGCTGAAAAGTACAAACGTATGAGAAGCGTTCATTTTTGCTGCAACTTCTTGTTGGTTCAACGTCCCGAAAAACGAGATGCTGCTTTCACGAATCTTTAACTCTTCACTTCTTTTTTTCCAATGTTGAATATCACCATCGCCCCCTAGTTCAAGAATAACCTCTTCCATTTGATCAGAGAATTTTTTCCAAACTTGAAGAATACCTTCAATGTTTTTGTGTTTGTTGTCGAGGTGTGAAATGTGAAGAAAAGTATGCGTTGAGTTTTTATTTTCAATCTTGAAATATGCAGTATTCACAACGTTAGGAACAATGACGGAAGGCTTGCTGAATCCGAGTTTGCGCATGGCTTGCTCGAGTTGCTGCGTAACAGGAAGAAGCAGATTCGATTGGTTTGCGACATAGCGCATATAACTGCGAATGTGCGCTGGTAAAGGACCTCGTTCATTCGCATGATAGCCCGTCCAGTTGTCGGAAATAACGAATGGAATTTTCCATTTTCGTTTAATGAAAAGGGCTTGCCAACCTTCTGGCCAAACCATGTTGAGCTGAACGATGTCAGGCTTATTTGTATTGAAATTGATGTGTTCAATTCCTTTCTTCAATGCTCGAATTCGATTGCGGAAAAGAAATCCATTGGATGAATAGTACACGCGGACAATGCGGACATTGCTTTCTTCGGTATCTTCAATCGTGAAATTTTCAATTGTATTATTCTTCGATAGATACAGGACAGTCACCTTTGCGAACAGCGCTACAGCCTCGGCATGACGTTGAACGAAATTGCCAAGAGTAGGGTGGGTTTTGCTCGGAAACCAACTGCTAAGAAAGAGGACATGAAATTTACTTTTCACTGTTGCAAGATACAAATTCAAAAAAATACTCGGGTCTATTTGTTCAAATAGAATGAATGTGTTTATCTTTACGCCCTCTTAGACGGTGGTTTTAGCTCAGTTGGTTAGAGCATCAGTTTGTGGTTCTGAGGGTCGTGGGTTCGAATCCCATAAGCCACCCCACTAGAAAAAAAAAAGGTCGACATTTGTCGACCTTTTTTGTTGGTTTGAAATTTCTTAGTGAATTCCTTTCGATGCTAAATAACGTTCAGCGTCTAAGGCTGCCATACATCCCGTTCCTGCTGCAGTTACCGCCTGACGGTATGTTTTATCTGCGGCATCTCCGGAAACAAATACACCTTCAATATTGGTTTTCGAGGATCCAGGTGTGTTTATGATGTAGCCTGTTTCATCGGTGTTGATGAATTCTTTGAATACACCCGTGTTTGGATTGTGCCCGATGGCAACAAAAAAACCGGTTATATCTACCGTACGATTTTCTCCTGTCTCACTGTTCTTGAATATTGCGCCTTCTACGGCGTCTTTACCAAGAATGTCGACCGTTGTAGAATTCCAAAGAATTTCAATATTTGGGGTCGCGAGTACACGATTCTGCATGGCTCTTGAAGCACGCATTTTATCGCTTCTCACAATCATGTACACTTTCTTACAAAGCTTTGCCAAGTATGTCGCTTCTTCAGCCGCTGTATCTCCAGCACCTACGATAGCCACATCTTGATTGCGATAGAAGAATCCGTCGCATACTGCACAAGCACTTACACCACCGCCAAGGTTGCGCAAACGAATTTCATTATCTAGTCCTAACCATTTTGCAGAAGCACCTGTTGCAATAATTACAGTGTCAGCAGAAACAACATGCTTTCCGTTATCTAATTCAACGTAGCGCTTACTTCCAGAAAAATCTACTTTCGTCACCCACCCGTTGCGGATATCTGTTCCGAAACGTTTGGCTTGATTCTCAAGATCGGCCATCATTTCAGGACCTTTGATTCCAGAAGGATATCCAGGGAAATTGTCCACTTCAGTTGTGTCCATTAATTGTCCGCCAGGTTGTTGGCCTTGGTAAATAACAGGTTTCATATCAGCACGGGCAGCATATATAGCAGCTGTATAACCAGCAGGACCGCTTCCGATGATAAGACATTTGATGTGTTCGTTCGCTTCCATAGTATTCTAATTTTTTTTGAGTGGACAAATATAGTGTGAGTGAAGTTTGACAATGTGTGATTTTACGCACAGGTTATTCAAAAGCTTGAATAAGGAAGGCGTCCCACAACGGATCTTCTGGTGGTGGTGCGGAAATGACTACAGGAGTCTTTTTCACCGGATGAGTAAATTCTATTTTTCTTGCATGAAGGTGAATACTCGCATTGTCGTTGGTACGCTTGCTTCCGTATTTAATATCTCCTTTGATTGGGCAGCCCAGTTGGGAAAGTGTTGCTCGAATTTGATGATGTCTTCCTGTTTTCGGATAGACTTCAACAAACGTGTAATGCTCGCCTTTTCCAACCACTTTATAATTCAATTCAGATTCCTTTCGGTCTTTTCCCGGTTCGTTGAAGAAGAAAGACTTGTTTTGCTTTTCATCTTTCCACAAATAATTTAACACATGGCCTTCCATCTTCGGCGGCGCATCTTGCACAACAGCCCAGTATGTTTTAGATACTTCGCGTGTTTTGAAATCTACTGTTAATCGTGAAAGTGCTTTGCTTGTTTTTGCATAGACCACAACTCCGCTTACGGGTCTGTCTATGCGATGCACTGTTCCACAAAAGACTGCGCCGGGTTTGTTGTATTTGTTCTTGATGTATTGCTTAATAATGTCGCTCAGCACAGCATCACCTGTTTTGTCACCCTGGACAATATCTGAATTACGCTTGTTTACGGCAATGATGTGATTGTCTTCGTATAAGACACGAAGATTCTCTACAGTCGTTACTTCAAGCGGTTTTTTTGGTGCTCGGTCCCAAACTTTGGGCGCGTTTTTTTTCATCAATACTGCTCTTTGTCGTTCGGGAAATCAACGCTTCTTACATCGTTCACGTATAGCTCTAAAGCACCGCGCATTTGCTCACCCATGTTTAAGTATTTGCGTAAGAATCTCGGAGTGAAACCTTCTGTAATTCCTAGCATATCGTGTAACACCAAAACTTGGCCGTCTACATCGCTTCCGGCGCCAATTCCAATGATTGGAACATGCACTTCTTGCGCAACGCGTTTAGCAAGAGTCGCTGGAATTTTTTCCAAGACAATGGCGAAACATCCGCTCTCTGCCAAAAGTTTAGCGTCGTGAATGAGTCTTTCCGCTTCGGCTTCTTCTTTCGCGCGAACTTGATAAGTTCCGAATTTGTAAATGCTTTGAGGTGTAAGTCCGAGATGTCCCATAACAGGAATACCTGCGGTTAAAATTCGTTTTACACTTTCAACAATCTCTTCACCACCCTCCATTTTAATGGCGTGTCCGCCTGTTTCTTTCATGATACGAATGGCAGAGTTCAAGGCTTCTTTCGAATTTCCTTGGTATGATCCGAAGGGCATGTCGACAACAACTAATGAGCGCTGACAAGCACGAACCACGCTTGCAGCGTGATAGATCATTTGGTCTAATGTAATTGGAAGTGTGGTCTCGTGTCCGGCCATGACATTGGAAGCGGAATCGCCCACAAGTATGACATCAATTCCAGACTGATCGACAATCAGAGCCATCGAATAATCGTATGCGGTAAGCATAGCAATCTTTTCACCTTTGTTCTTCATTTCCTGAAGCGTGTGGGTAGTGACTCTGCGGACTTCTTTATTTACTGACATGCGTATAGTTTTTTTTTGAGGGGCAAAAGTGGGTATTATTCTTTTATAAATATTTTTTTAGCAACAATTCCTTTTACGCTATCTGAAATTTGAATGGCATACATACCATTACTAAACGACGAAACATCTATTCGAGTTGAACCTTGATTCTGCATGTTTCCAGTGAAAATCAATTTTCCTTGAATGTCGAAAATAGAATAAGTTAATCCTCTGAATTGCGCTTCAGCAACCACTTGAATGTGATCATGGGCAGGTGAAGGATAAATTCGGAAGACAGATTCTTCTTCCTCATTCACACTCACGTTCGATTGAAAATGTGCTGTGAATTCTGCTGTGTTCAAGGAAATGTTTCCAAGCCAAACGGAATCAAGAATATCGTTGATCAGGCTGCTGTTTTCCCAATAGGCGAATTCATACCCCGGATTAGCAATGGCTTCAATTTGCACAGGTACGCCGTCAAAGTAGACGCCTGTCCAAGGGTATTCAGTAGGTTGAATGGTGCTGATGTGAATTTGTCCAGAACCAGCTGGCAAGACATCCAATGTTACATCTACTTGATTCGGTAAGTTGAAGCGACCTTGAATGTGATTGCGAACTTGCTCTGTTCTGCAAAGCAATTCTGATTGAAATGTCAAGTGATTGTTGTAGAAATTATCCATCTGCCCAGGGACGTTATTCGCATCTCCCCAACGCTGGTATTCATTCGCCATTTCAGACGCTGTTAAATTGAAATAACGATTCTCTACGGCAATAAGTCTCTCAGGACGGTAGTTGGTGTTCATCAAATCAGCGAATCGATTGATAAAGTAGTTTTTGTATTGTGTGTTTTGAATACTCTTCAGCCAAATGTTGATGTACGGATTGTCTGTGCTCTGTCCTGAAATGTAATCGATGTGATTGAAGAAACAGTCTGTCCAAGCATTCGGATTAAGCGCTAATTCCAAATCAATGGTTGCGAAACGCCATCTGTTGTTGGTGACATTTGAACGGTGAATTTTAATATTGTTTTGCGGCCAATCGACATTGCCCATCCACGATTCTGAAATAATGTAATCGGTATAGTAAGTCATGTCGATATGCTGATCCGCATCATTCCAATAGCTCGGACTGCCTGCATTCAAATTATTGAATGCGTTATATGAATTCCAGAAATTTTCTGTTGAACCTTCTACTGCACGGAGCACTCCTCCATACCAATAGCTTAGCGACATAATTTCTACAGAATCTTTGTTGGCGCCTTCATTTTCTTTGAACATTTCGGCATTATATTTTTCTCGGAGTTCGTATAGCCCGAAGTACTGTCCGTTTATATAAACAGTTGCTGGTCTGTAGGCGCTGTAGTTGGCATTTGCTCCGCGACACATAAGTTCTGCCTGACAAGCTTCTTTGTATGGTAGAACTAAATATTGATTACTTCCATTTCGCAAATAGAATTCTGAGTATTTGTTTCTGTTGGGTCTTCCAGGAATGATGACTTGGTTGACAGGATTTTCACCAAGAACGCTGTGTGCTAATTCTAGTCTGAAAGAGTGTTGCGGATGTGAGCGGCTTCCGCCAGCGCCGCCATCGATTTGCATTCCGGTGTTTTGCGAAAACATAAGCGGATGTCCAGGAATAGAATCGAAATAGTCTATGTGCGCGCTGCGCAACCAGTCTTGGTTCCAATTGTCGAAGATTCCCTCGCTTCCATAAAGATTCGAATTGTCTGTGGTGATTGAAAGAATAGGAGTGGTGTGAGTGATGTTGAAAAGGAAAGAAGCGGAAGTTACATTACTCGGAATGTAGTTCGGTTTGAACGCTCTTGCGCGAAGAATTCTTGACTGGAAGAATGGGATAGGTGTTCCAGTGTAAACGGGTGAATTGAAATTTGGTTCACTTCCATCTGTTGTGTATCGAATTGTTGATGGGGACGTATTCAAATCGAGAATAGAAACATCAAAAGGCGTTGTGTACACACCTGGGTTGTGGTCGAAAAGCGGTGCAATGGCATAGCCCAATGCAGGTGCCTGGTTGTTGCTTGATTCAGGTGTTGGATTAGTGAAAAGCGAATTTGAGTTGGAACCATTCGGATATCTTCCAATACTCATGTCGATGGCCTGACAATTAATGAATAAACTATTTTCAAGAACCTGCGAAGGGTTGAATAAAAACAGCGTATCACCACTTCCTGAAAGTTTGAAATTGGTATGAAATTGTGTTCCTGAATTAGGAAGGAATGCATTTGTCATGGCAACATCGGGAGTGTTTTTCATGGCAATTTCAATGTAGGTATATTCCACAGGGTCTGTGGCCGCGACATTAAACCCAAGCGAATTGATAGGTCCCGGAGTGAGTCCAGCTGCTGTAAGTTCGGCAGCAGGAATGAGCATTTGATTTCGCGCGCTCCAATACCAATTTCCATAAGGTGCGGGATAATCGGTATTTCCGTTTTGAATGTTACCCGTTCCTATGGTAATGCCATTCAATTTCATGTTTGGACGTTGATTAGCAACGCTGCCCAAAACAGCTGAACACGACGCTTCGTTGCCATCATTGTATGCGTATGTTGTCGATCCGTATGATGTAGCAGACTGCCTAAAAACAGAGTTAGTAATATAGCCAGTGTTGCTGTATGAGCATACGTTTACTGCGATGCTCGAAACACCGTCCCATTGAAAAGGTGTTGTGAAGTTGTGGGTGTTCCATCCAACAAATGGAGTGTAAATTCCTGTATTGACCGTGGTGGTGAAAGGTGTTGTAGCAAATCTGTTTTTTTCGCTGCAAAAAACAACAAGGAATTCTCCAGGATTAAGCGTGTAATGAGGAAATGTCCATTCTGTTGGAGTATTAGAATTGTCGGTTAAAGAATAACCGAAGAGATCGACTGCTGAAGTTCCTGCGTTATAAAGTTCAAACCAATCT
Source organism: Flavobacteriales bacterium (assembly GCA_044374295.1). Taxonomy (GTDB): domain Bacteria; phylum Bacteroidota; class Bacteroidia; order Flavobacteriales_D; family Sanyastnellaceae; genus CAIZGX01. The sequence continues at coordinate 42,759 of JBILOU010000005.1, forward strand.
TCGTATTCGCCATCTTCATCAGCAATGAGACTGTAGTTCTTATTGCTTCCTTCATTGATGACAATCTGTGACCAAGTGAAATTTGAAATAAACAATGCGATGAAAAGAACAACTAATTTATTCATTCTATAAAGGTACGAATTCTATTTGGCTTTGATTTTTTGAAGTTCCATTTTGATAGCCTCTTCGATGAGCGGCTCCATGATAAGATATCCAGCCGCGTTGGGATGTACACCATCTTCACCCAATTCAAGACGAAGTCCGTTACGCTCGTCCTTCATTTGTGTATGGAAGTCAACGAAAGTGATATCATGTGTTTCAGCATAGAAACTCAAGGCTTTATTCAATTCAATAATTTTTTCCGCGGGCTCTTTTCCAGGGCTCCATGAGTATTCGAATACAGGAAGAACAGAACACAAGACAACCGAGATATCGTTAGCCCGCGCTAATTCAATCATGGAGAAAATATTGTCTTCAATCACGTCGAGTGTTACATCGCCGGTATTCCCCGCAATGTCGTTTGTACCTCCTAGAAACACGACAACTTTTGGATGAAGATTTATGACATCAGCACGAAAACGGAGTAACATTTGTGAAGTGGTTTGTCCACCAATCCCTCTGTTGATATAGGTTTTTCCAACAAAAAAATCGGGATGAATGTTTTTCCAGAATTCAGTGATTGAATTTCCCATGAAGACAACGCGGTCTTCATTGTCTGCAGGATTTTCAAGCAAGGTATTTGCCTTTCTGTAGTAATTCAGATTTGCCCAGTCTTGGGCGTTAACGGTATTGTACAGTGCCATGATCAAGCAAAGTGAAAGTAGTCTTCTTGTCATAAGTTCATTTCAAAGTTAGCCCAGCCCATGCGTAATTCATTGTCCGAAGTTGATAATTTTACTTTTCAGGGTTCGAGGCAAGGAAGTTTCGCGTTTTCTTCGAAGAAAATTAAGAGATATGTCGGCTTATGAAATTGTTGGTGGTAATGCATTGAAGGGAACAGTAATTCCGCAAGGTGCGAAGAATGAGGCGTTACAAATTATATCTGCAGTATTGCTTACAGCAGAGCCTGTTATTATTCGCAATATCCCGGAGATTATTGATGTGTTGAAGTTGATCGACTTGCTTCAAGACATTGGGGTGAAGGTGGAAAAGTTGGCCAAGGGCGAATTCAAATTCATTGCCGACGATGTCAATCTTGAATATTTAAAGACAGAAGATTACAAGAAGAAGGCTGCTGCATTGCGCGGATCTATCATGTTGGTAGGACCCATGCTTGGAAGATTTGGACAAGGATACATTCCTAAGCCAGGTGGAGATAAGATTGGTCGTCGTCGTTTAGATACGCACTTTACAGGATTTCAAAATTTAGGAGCAACGTTTAATTACGACGCGGTAAATTATTTCTACAGTGTAACCGCTCCTCGCTTGAAAGGAGCCTACATGTTGCTCGATGAAGCTTCTGTAACAGGAACTGCGAACATCGTCATGGCTGCGGCTTTAGCAGAGGGAACGACCACAATTTACAACGCGGCGTGTGAGCCTTACCTTCAACAGTTGTGTAAGATGATCAACCGAATGGGCGGTAAAATTTCGGGCATTGGTTCGAACTTACTGATTATTGAAGGGGTTGAAAAATTGAGTGGAACCTCGCACAGATGCCTTCCAGATATGATAGAAATAGGATCTTTCATTGGAATGGCGGCTATGACGAAGGGAGACATTACGATTAAAGATGTTTCATACAACGATCTAGGAATTATTCCTGAAATGTTCCGTCGTATGGGAATTCAAGTGGATCTTGTGAACGGCGATGATCTTCACATTCCAGCTCAAGATTCGTATGAGATTGATACGTTCATCGATGGTTCAATCATGACCATTAGCGATGCACCTTGGCCAGGTTTCACTCCAGATTTGATTTCGATTGCCTTAGTTACTGCAACACAAGCAAGAGGTTCGGTGCTTATTCATCAGAAGATGTTCGAGAGCCGTTTGTTCTTCGTTGACAAACTTATTGATATGGGCGCGCAGATTATTTTGTGCGATCCGCACAGGGCAACCGTTATTGGCCTAGATCGTAACTCTACCTTGAAAGGTGTAACCATGTCCTCTCCAGATATTCGAGCAGGAGTATCCTTGTTAATTGCGGCATTGAGCGCGAAAGGAAAGTCAACGATTCAGAACATTGAGCAGATTGATCGCGGTTATCAAGATATTGAAGCGCGCTTGCAAGCATTGGGAGCGGATATCAAGCGCGTCTGAAACTCTTTGGCAAGAACTTTGGCTTGTGAGTAACATAACGTTCTATATTTGAAATGAATTCAATAATTATGAAAAAAAATCTTGCCCCTTTCGCTTTGCTACTCGCAGTAGTCGCGATGTTCAGCTTCACTTCGGTTAAGCAGAATGATACCACACCAACTTCAACCAAAATCGGATTGGAGATTGGCGACGAAGCACCAAACATTATTATGAATGGTGTGGACGGAAAAGACTTAAAGCTTTCTTCTTTGAGAGGTAAAATGGTTTTGATTGATTTCTGGGCTTCATGGTGTGGACCTTGTCGCAGAGAAAATCCGAATGTAGTAGCGGCCTACAACAAATACACGAAGGCTAAATTCAAGACCGCTAAAGGATTCGAAATCTTTTCGGTTAGCTTCGATCAAAATAAGAATGCTTGGGAAGAAGCCATTGTGAAAGACGGATTGTTGTGGAAGTACCATGTTTGTGATATGAAAGGTTGGGCCAATGCTGCCGGACAGTTGTACGGTATCTCAAGTATTCCTTCAAGTGTATTGATTGACGAGAATGGAATCATTGTCGCGAAAAACCTTCGCGGACCAGCTTTAGACATGGAATTGGACAAGTATGTAGCTTCGTTCAATTGATCTGATTATATAAGTTATCTTTGCGGGCCGAATACATTCGGCCCGTTTTGTTTTCTGACAGCCTGTCGCTCTTTTTGGCTTGGCTCAACGATTGTCAAAGGGGAATTACATTAAATTTTGGGTTATGACAGAAGAATTGAATGACAATCAGTCACAAGAATTGGAAAACAACGAGGTGAATGAAACACCAATCGAAGAAACAGCAGCAGAATCTACGGCTGAAGCTGCAGCAGAGCCTTCAGCAGAGGAGTTAGTTGCAGAGTGGAAAGATAAATATGTGCGCTTGACAGCTGACTTCGAGAATTTCAGAAGACAGCGAAACCTTGAACGCGTTGAATTACTAAAAAATGCTTCAAGGGATGTTATTGTTGGATTGCTTCCTGTGCTTGATGTGTTCGAATTGGCCATGAAAGCCAACGAGACGAGCGAAGACATTCAGGCAGTTAAAGAAGGCTTTGCCTTGATTTATGGAAAGCTCATGACTGAATTAGAGAAAAAAGGATTGAAGCCAATGGAGAGCACCGGTCTTCCTTTCAATGTAGATTTCCACGAGGCAATTACTGAATTCCCTGCACCAACAGAAGAGCAGAAAAATACAGTAATAGACACTCCCGAGAAAGGATATTTGTTGAACGATAATGTAATACGCTACGCCAAAGTAGTGGTAGGAAAATAATTATGGCTAAGAGAGATTATTACGACGTATTGGGTGTTTCGCGCAGCGCGAATGAAGCCGAAATAAAAAAGGCTTACCGCAAATTGGCGATTCAATATCACCCAGATAAAAATCCAGACGACAGTTCGGCTGAAGAAAAGTTCAAAGAAGCTGCAGAAGCCTATGAGATTTTAAGTGATAATCAAAAGCGTCAGCGCTACGACCAATTCGGTCATGCCGGAATGGGCGGTGGCGGCGGTCAGAGCTACGGTGGCGGAATGAATATGGACGATATCTTCTCTCAATTCGGAGATATCTTCGGTGGATTCGGTGGTGGTGGTGGAAGATCGAGCTCTAGAAAAGTGAAGGGAAGCAATCTTCGTATTCGTGTTAAATTGAATTTGGAAGAAATAGCCTTTGGAACCACCAAGAAAATCAAGGTTTTCAAGATGGCAAATGCCGATGGCGTGACTTACGATACTTGTTCGACTTGCGGTGGATCTGGACAGATTCGTCGGGTGCAACAAACCATTCTAGGAGCCATGCAAACCGCAAGCACGTGCAACGCTTGTAACGGTGCCGGAAAGTCAATTAAAGATCGTCCGAAAGATGCAGATGCATACGGACAGGTGCGCAAGGAAGAGACCGTTGAGATTAAGATTCCAGCGGGTGTGGGTGAAGGAATGACCTTGAATGTTTCAGGAAAAGGAAATGCAGGTCCATTCGGCGGAGTGCCAGGAGATTTATTGGTTCAGATTGAAGAAGAAGAACACGGCGAATTGAAGCGCGATGGAATTCACTTGTACTACGATTTGTATTTGAATTTCGTAGATGCCGCCATGGGTGCAAGCATTGAAGTTCCTTTGGTGAAGGGTAAAGCGCAGATTAAGATTGAAGCTGGAACGCAGGCGGGTAAAATATTACGATTGAAAGGAAAAGGTCTTCCGGATGTAAACGGTTATGGCACCGGAGATTTAATGGTGAACATAAACGTTTGGACACCACAAAAACTATCTTCAGAAGAAAAAGAAATTTTAACGAAGCTTCGTGAATCGGAAAATTTCAAACCTAATCCTTCAGCGAAAGACAAGAGTTTTTTCCAACGTGTAAAAGAAATGTTTCAGTAATTAGGCAATGGAGCAGGAAGAAGAGAAAACTGAATTTGCACGCTACTTCCTGCAGATAGCCTATGATGGAACGAACTATCACGGTTGGCAACGTCAACCGAATGCTCATTCGGTTCAAGAAGAAATAGAGAAAGCCCTCTGCAAAATTTTACGTTTGCCGAAGGTGGTTACACTCGGCTGCGGTCGCACAGACACGGGAGTGCATGCGAGCGATTTTTATCTTCATTTCGTTCCGGAAATTCACGAGTTGAATGAAGAAGAAACGTTGTTCCGATTGCAACAAGTGTTGCCGAAGGACATTGCGGCCTATAGACTTTTCAAGGTGAACAATCGCGCACATGCGCGATTCGATGCGAATGAACGTTCTTACGAATATCGCATTGCGAAAAAGAAAGACCCTTTCCAACGTAATTATACGTATTTCTATGGAAAGGAATTAAACGTTGAGGGCATGAACAACGCCGCACGTTTAATGTTAGGTAGTCATGATTTTGCTTGTTTCTGTAAGTCTGGCGGAGGTCAGATGACGACCATGTGCGATGTGCGAGAAGCAAGGTGGGAAGAAAAAGATAGCTTGCTAATCTTTCACATTACTGCCGATCGATTCCTACGGAACATGGTTCGTGCGGTGGTTGGAACGTTACTGCAAGTAGGAAGAGGAGAGATGGGTTTAGAAGAATTTCAAGAAGTGCTGAATAGCAAATCGAGAAATGAGGCGGGAGAAAGTGTTCGTCCGAATGGACTGTTTTTAACTCGAGTTATTTATCCGGAATCTACATTCCGAACAAACTAAAAGATGGCATCAGGTAAGGCATTTGATTGGAAAATATTTGGAAGACTTTACAGCTACAGCAAGCCTTATCGCGGTGGATTCGCCTTGACGCTTTTGTTGGTTTTATTGCTTTCTGGATTGACAGTGGTTCGTCCAGAGCAAATGCGCAATATGTTAGATGTGGCGGTTCCCGGCGGAGATCCCATGCAAATACTGAATGTAGCCATTTGGTTTTTTGTAGTGTTGGCAGTAGAGATTTTACTTCAGTATATACAAACGCTTTCTGCGAATAGCGTTGCGCAAAGCATTACACTCGACATGCGTGAAAAGGTCTATGCGCAAGTGATTCGATATAAGTTGAATTACTTCGATAAGACTCCTGTTGGACAATTGGTAACGCGACACATTGGAGACATCGACGGTATTGCGGAAGTGTTTAGCGTTGGACTTTTAGATATCATTCGAGATACGCTGAAACTGTTGGTTATTGTAGGGTTTATGTTTTTTCTCGATTGGAAGTTGACGTTGATTGTGATGCTTCCAATACCCATTTTGCTTTGGGCCACGCGTTTGTTTCAACAAGCCGTGAAGAAGTCGTTTCAAGACGTGCGAAATGAAGTGGCGCGCATGAATGTGTTCGTGCAAGAGCACGTTACGGGAATGAACATTGTTCAATTCTTCAACCGTCAAAAAATAGAAAATGAAAAGTTCGTAGAGATTAATGCGCAGCAGCGCGATGCGCACATTCGGGGTATCTGGGCTTATTCTGTTTTCTTTCCGGTAGTTGAAATCCTTTCCGCACTGTCTGTTTCTCTCTTGCTTTGGTGGGGCGTTAAATCGAGTTTGAATTTGGAAATGTCACCAGGGTTAATCCTAGAGTTCAGCACTTTTATTGCTATGATGTACAGACCCATTCGTCAGATGGCAGACAACTTCAACGTACTTCAAATGGGTGTGGTGAATGCAGAACGTGTATTCAAATTAATGGACGAAGATCATTCGGAAGAAGATGCGCTGCACGAAGAAATGCAGGATGTGAATGGAAGAATTGAATTCCGAAATGTGAGTTTCCAATATGTGGAGAATCAACCGGTACTAACCAACTTCAACATGATTATTGAAGCAGGGAAGAACGCGGCTATTGTCGGTTCTACAGGTTCTGGGAAGTCGACGTTGATTTCTTTGTTGAATCGTTTCTATGAAATAAATGAAGGCGAAATTCTAATCGATGATGTCGCACTTTCGAAATTGCCGCTGATATCCCTTCGGAAGACAATAGGCGTTGTGCTTCAAGATGTATTTCTTTTCAGCGATTCCATTCGAAACAATTTAACGTTGTACAACACCGAAATTTCAGACGAGCGTATGATTGCCGCTGCGAAAATGGTGGGTGCGCATGAGTTCATTATGGCGCTTCCAGGAGGATATGATTTCGATGTGAAGGAGAGAGGAACGCTGTTGAGCACAGGTCAAAGACAATTGTTGGCATTTGTAAGAGTGTTTCTTCAAGATCCTAAAATTGTTATTCTCGATGAAGCCACATCGAGTATCGACACCGAGTCTGAGTTATTGATTCAGCGTGCGACAGAGCTCCTTACGAAAGACAGAACTTCAATTGTTATCGCGCACAGGCTTTCAACCATACAGCAAGCCGATGTGATTTTTGTGTTGGAAGAAGGAGAGATCATTGAGCAAGGAAACCACCAAGAGCTCATGAATATGAGCGGCCATTATCGTAACTTAGTGGAACTGCAATACAAGAAATAATGACACACGCCGAAAAGATTGTAGAATCTATGTTTGTGAACGATGCGTTCAGCCAATGGTTGGGCATTGAACGTTTGCGAATTGAGCCTGGGATTTGCGATTTGCGTATGACGGTTCGCGGTGAAATGTTAAACGGATTTTCTATTGCCCACGGAGGAATAACTTATTCGCTTGCAGATACTGCTTTGGCCTTTGCAAGCAATGCGCACGGATTGAAGTGTTATTCGGTTGAGACATCTATTTCGCATGTGAAACCTGTGGTGGAAGGAGATGTTCTTTCTACGTTGGTGGAAGAGAAAAGCTTATCGAAGCGCATCGGTGTTTATCACATCACTGTTTTCAATCAGAACAACGAGGCCGTAGCGTTTTTCAAGGGGACTGTTCATCGGTCTGAAAAATCTTGGGAAATCGCATAATTTTCAAGGACTTTCTTTCTTAAATCGTAAATTTGCACCATGCAAGAAAATACGCGCGTGGGCAAGGTTTCCCACTTGTTGGAAAAGTTATCTGAATCTGCAACCTTAGCAATGGCTCGCATGGGTCGTGAATTGGCTGCAGAAGGTAAGCCTGTGGTGAACCTTTCTATTGGTGAACCCGATTTCAACACACCTGATTTCATTAAAGATGCTGCTATTGCGGCTATTCATGCAAATGTTACGCATTACCCGCCAGTAAATGGATTTCCGGAATTGCGTCAAGCGATTTCAAACAAATTCAAACGCGATAACGGACTTTCTTATTCACCTGAACAAGTTGTGGTGAGCACAGGAGCGAAGCAAAGTTTAGCTAATGTGATTTTAGCATTGGTGAATCCTGGCGACGAGGTAATTATGCCAAGTCCTTATTGGGTTAGCTACGCTGAATTGGTGAAGATGGCAGGAGGAACGGTGGTTGAGTTGCACGCTGGTATTGAAAGCAATTTCAAGATTACGCCAGAAGGGTTAAGCAACGCCATTAACGATAAAACCAAATTGATTATTTACAGTTCGCCTTGCAATCCAACAGGTTCGGTTTACAGCAAAGAAGAGCTTGAAGCGTTGAGCAAAGTAATCCTACAGCACGAAGGTGTCTATGTGATTAGCGATGAGATTTATGAGTTAATCAATTTTGTTGGAAAGACATACTCCATTGGTGCTTGCGAAGGCATGTTAGACCGCACCATTACGGTGAACGGTGTATCGAAAGCATTCGCAATGACGGGATGGAGATTGGGATATATTGGAGCACCGCTTTGGGTGGCGCAAGCTTGCAACAAGATGCAAGGACAAATCACAAGTGGTGCAAACACCATAGCACAAATGGCCGCGAAAGCAGCTTTGGAAGCAGATCCATCGGTTGTTAATGAAATGATTGCCGTATTTAAATCGCGCAGAGATCGTGTTTATGAAGGGCTTTCTAAAATCCCTGGATTGAAAATTAATTTACCTGAAGCAGCGTTTTATTTTTACATAGACGTGACCGCTTTCTTCAACACAACAGACGGTGAAACCGTTGTAAGAAGTTCTGAAGATATAGCCATGTACTTGTTGCGTAAAGTTTATGTTGCAACGGTAGCTGGAGATGCTTTCGGAGATTCAAATTGCATTCGCATTTCTTATGCAACGTCTGAAGAGAATCTCGATCAAGCCGTTTCGCGCATAACACAAGCCTTATCCGAATTAAAACCGTTGTAAATTGAATAAAGATTCTGTACAGTCGTTCTTCAGTTCATTGTCTGGCAAGACCATCTTGGTTGTTGGAGACGTTATGATTGATGCCTATTTATGGGGAAAGGTAGAGCGTATCTCTCCGGAGGCGCCTGTTCCTATTGTTCACATTCAGAAAAAAGAAAATCGTTTAGGCGGTGCTGCGAATGTGGCGTTAAACGTAAACACCTTGGGCGCGAAAGCCATCATGTGTTCTGTAGTTGGTGACGGATCGAAGGGAGATATTTTTCGCAAGACTGCGAAAGATTTAGGATTTAGTACGGAAGGAATTATAGATTCAACCGAGCGAATGACAACCGTGAAAACGCGTGTTATTTCTGGTGGACATCACATTGTTCGAATCGACGATGAAATCACTTGGCCGCTTTCAGCAACCGATGAAAGAAATTTACTCGATTGCATTGATCAGATTTTAAGCAGACAAAAAGTAGATGCTATTGTCTTCGAAGATTACGACAAAGGGGTGCTCACTGAAAAAGTAATCGCGCACGTTATTGCGAAAGCGAAGTCTTTGAGCATTCCGGTTAGTGTTGATCCGAAGTTGAAGAATTTCAATTTGTACAAAGGTTGTTCTCTCTTCAAACCAAACTTGAAAGAGCTGAAGGAAGGAATGAAAGTCGAATTCGCTGCAGACGATACTGCTGCTATCGAAATATCTTTGGTGGATTTGCGAAATGCGTTGAATGCGGAAGGTGTTATGGTTACGCGTTCTGAACATGGCGTTACTTCTTTCGACGGGACGAGTTTTTCAACACACTCGGCTCACAAGCGTGAGATTGTCGATGTTTCTGGCGCTGGAGATACCGTAATAGCTGTTGCAACCCTAGCCTTGGCATCGGGATGGAATTTAGCAGATATTGCAGAAATAGCCAATCTTGCAGGAGGTTTAGTTTGCGAGAAAGTTGGCGTGGTGCCAATAGATAGAGAATTATTAAAGTTGGAAGCAGAGAGAATTGCTGTTTCAGTTTGAACAAAATCGATGAAAATCGAATTGATGTAAGTATGGAAACAGTTAAGCCCTACAATCAAGGTGGAAAGAAAGAAGAGGTTGAACAAATGTTCGATCAAATTGCACACAGCTATGATTTTCTGAACCACTTCTTCTCCTTGGGAATCGATATCATCTGGCGCAAACGTGCCATTCGTATTTTGAAGAAGTACCACCCAAAGAAAGTACTCGATGTTGCTACAGGAACAGCCGATTTCGCGCTTCAGGCGGTGAAGTCGAAGTTGAACGCTTCGTCAATTGTAGGAGTAGATATTTCAGAGGGAATGTTGGAAGTGGGAAGGAAGAAGGTGAAAGAAAGAGGCTTCGAACAAATCATTGAATTAAGAAAGGGCGATTCTGAAAATCTTCCTTTTGAAGATCACAGCTTCGATGCCTACACCGTTGCGTTCGGTGTTCGGAATTTCGAAAACTTGGAACAAGGCATGCGCGAAATGTTACGTGTGCTGCGTCCGAACGGAGTAGGAGTCGTTCTAGAGTTTTCACGTCCGAAGCATTTCCCCATTAAACAATTGTTCGGATTTTATTTCAGATTCATTATGCCAACATTAGGCAAGTGGGTTTCAAAAGACAGCCGCGCTTACGAATATCTTCCTGAATCGGTAGCTCAATTCCCTTCCGGAAAAGATTTCTTAGATGTTATGGAAAAGGTTGGATACAAGCGTGTGCGTTGCATTCCATTGAGTGGCGGTATTGCGAGTATTTACATTGGAGAAAAGTGAAAATAGAGATTCTTCCTTCGGAAATTAGTGGAACTGTTGCAGCACCTGCTTCGAAAAGTATTGCTCAACGATACGTAGCCGCTGCTTTGCTCGCTGCTGGAGAAACTACCATTCGCCATTATCCGAATTCAGAAGATCCTTTTCATGCAAGAAAATTGGCAGAGGCTTTAGGAGCCATTGTTCAACTTTCAAAGAACACACTAACCATCAAAGGCGGATTTCCCGCCAATGAAATTCACGACATTCGTTCCCCTCAAAAAAATCTTTTTGCAGGTGAGTCGGGTTTTGCATCGCGCTTGTTTGTTCCTATTGCTGCGTTGCATAACAGCGAGAAAATATTGAATGGAACAGGAACTTTATTGAATAGACCTTTCTTCGAATTCGAGCCATATCTAAATCCGTTCGGTGTAACTGTTTCAACCAACGAAGGAAAATTACCGTTGACTTTTTCTGGACAGTTAACAGCCGGAAAGGCTGAATTGTCTGCTGCAAATTCATCGCAATTTCTTTCGGGAATGCTCATGGCTTTGCCACGCTGCACGGGCGATTCAGAGTTGGTGATTACAGAATTGAATAGCAAGCCCTACATTGATTTAACCCTAGCGGTAATGAAAATGTTTGGTGTAGTTGTGAAGGAAGAGGAAGGCACCTACTTCATTAAAGGTTCACAGAAATACAAACCACAAGATGTGTCGGTCGATGGTGATTGGAGTGGTGCAGTGCCTTTGCTTATCGCAGGAGCATTAACTGCTACCGAAGGTTTGTTGGTGAAGAATTTAAACACACGTTTGCCACAAGCCGATCAGGCTATTTTGGAAGTCTTTGATTTAGCGAAAGTGAAGTACACGCAGAACGAGAACAGTGTGAAGGTTTTTGCAAGCACCATTCAGGCATTCGATTTCGATGCCACACATTGTCCAGATTTATTCCCTTGCCTAGCGGTGTTGGCTTCCTTCGGAAACGGCGTTTCAACGTTGAAAGGAGCGAAGAGACTACACGTTAAAGAGAGCAACCGCGCGAACGCCATTGTTGAAGAATTTGCGAAATCAGGAATACGTGTTGTTGTGCGCGGTGATGATATGATGATTTATCCTGGGCATGCCCGTCCTGCCGTTTGGAATGTGCACAAGGATCACCGCATGGTCATGGCAGGTGCGCTTTTCGGAATTGCAGGGGCGAAGACCGTGTTACAAAATCCGGAGGTTATTTCGAAGTCGTATCCCGACTTTTTCAAAGACATTCAATCGATTGGAGCAAAGATGAAATAAGTCTTTGCCAATTGAGAAGTATATTCGCATTCAAATCTATTTCGTATGAAATTTACGGCGGAGCAAATTGCCGGTATGTTGGAAGGAACAGTTGAAGGAAATTCTTCAGCGGAAGTTTCAGGTCTTTCTAAAATTGAAGAAGGCAAAGCAGGAACGCTAACGTTTCTGGCCAATCCGAAATACATTTCTCATATCTATTCAACAGGTGCGAGCATTGCTATTGTTTCAAACGATTTCGTTGCCGAGCAAGCATTGCCCGAAACACTCACGCTTATTCGTGTTGCAGATGCTTACGGAAGTTTCGCGAAGTTGTTAGAGGCATACAGCCAGTTTAAAAGACCACGTCCGGGTATTCATGCATCTGCTGTTATTGATGCTTCAGTTGTCATCGGTGAAAACGTGCACATTGGGGCGGGAGTGGTGATTGAAGCCGGAGCTTCCGTTGGAAACAACGCGGTGATTATGGCGCAGTCTTATTTAGGTGAGCATGTGAAGATTGGAGATTTCACCATGGTACATCCAGGTGTGAAAGTGTATAGCGAATGTGTGATTGGTTCGAATTGCACGTTGCACGCGGGTGTTATCATTGGCGCAGACGGATTTGGCTTTGCTCCTCAAGCAGACAATCGTTATGCGAAGGTTCCTCAAATAGGAAATGTAGTTGTTGAAGATCGCGTTGAAATAGGCGCGAACACCGCCATTGACCGCGCTACCTTGGGCTCTACCATTATTCGTGAAGGTGTGAAGTTAGACAACCTTATTCAGGTTGCACACAACGTTGAAATTGGAAAGAACACTGTCATTGCTGCTTTAACCGGAATAGCGGGAAGCACCAAGATTGGTGAGAACTGTATGATAGGCGGACAGGTTGGTATTGCCGGACATTTAACGATTGCGAACGGCGTGAAAATCGCTGCCCAAACAGGCATCAGTGCCTCGGTATTGAAAGAGAATGTGGTTCTTCAAGGAACACCGGCTGTGGATACCATGGACTTCAAAAAATCGTATATCATCCATCGCCGATTGCCGCAATTGCTCGAGCGTATAGAGCGACTTGAAAAAGGACAGAAGTAATGTTATTGCTTCCTTATCTCAAACATTTACTTTTTGCGAAAGGACCTCACGGTGTTCATTCTCCGTTTGTTTTCAAACTCATTACCGATGTGCTGAAGCAGCAGCGTCCTGCTGTTTGGAATCCAATTGAAGAAGCGCGCAGAAAACTGTTGGCGAACGATACTGTCTATGTGGTGAAAGACTTCGGTGCAGGAAGCAAAGGCCTTCAGACTAGCCGCACCTATTCGCGCTCTGTGGCTTCCAGCGCCATGCCGAAGAAAAAAGGTGAAGCCCTTCATTTGTTGGTTGAACACGTACAGCCTTCCGGGCTGTTGGAAATAGGAACGCATTTCGGAATAGGCACGCTCTATTTATCAGAGGCCCTTCATTCCACAAAAAAAATAATTACGTTGGAAGGAGATCCCACCCATGCAGCAGAAGCGCGATCTCTTTTTCATTCCTTCCAGAAAAATAACATCGAGGTGGTTGAAGGAAATTTCAACGACACCCTTCCAACTACATTGAATGCCTTTCCTGAAATGGTATTGGTTTATGTAGATGGAAACCATACGGAAGAGGCTACGCTTCGCTATTTCGAGGTTTTACTTCAACATAAAAATATCACGTGCATTGTCTTCGACGACATCTATTGGAGCAAAGGAATGATGCGCGCTTGGAAAAAAATATGTGCGGATTCTCGCATTGAATTGAGCCTCGATTTCTACTGGTTCGGTGTCATCTTCCTGAATGGAAGAATGCGCAAGGAGCACTTCGATTTGTATCTACCGCGCTGATTTGTCGGGGGGTTCAAGAGGTGTGTCAGAAAATGCTGACAGTTCTGTCAGATTTCACTCCTGATTTCTCAATGGCATATTGGTTGAAATGCGGGGTGAAACAAATTGAAAATTTAAGAACATGAGTAAAATAATAGGCATTGACCTCGGTACCACGAATTCGTGTGTATCTGTGATGGAAGGAAACGAGCCCGTGGTTATCGCGAACAGCGAAGGAAAGCGCACCACGCCTTCTATTGTTGCTTTCGTAGAAGGTGGTGAGCGTAAAGTAGGAGATCCTGCAAAGCGTCAAGCCATTACGAATCCAACGAA
>JBILOU010000096.1:0-4896 GCA_044374295.1 Flavobacteriales bacterium
TAATGGTCTAACGTTATTTGACATGTTTGTTTGTTTTTATGTTTGTTCCCGTCGAAGTCACTATTTGTGCCAAGCGGGAATTTGATTCTAATGTGTGAACTTTCGTCAGTAAAGGGCAAAAAAAATGTCAGTAGTTTGAATTACTGACATTCTTAAAATGCTATTGTGACAATTATTGTCCTTGTTGCTGGTCACCACCTTGTTGTTGGCCACCTTCAGCTTGTTCAGTTTGTTGTTCTTCTTCTGTTGCAGGACGAGCAGAAGTTGAAAGGCTTGTAGAAGCTAAGCAAAGTACAAAAAGCGCAATGCCTAAATACCAAGTTGCTTTTTCTAAGAAGTCTGCTGTGCGCTTAACTCCACCAATTTGAGCACTTCCAGCGAAGCCAGATGACAATCCACCGCCTTTAGGGTTCTGAATTAATACTACTAATCCAAGCAATAGTGCTGCGATGACAATTAAAACGGTTACGATAAATTCCATGATCTATTAAAATTTGAGGTCCACAAAGATACACGAATTAAAGGAGTTACAAAGGAACATCCTTTATTTTCTTTGGTTCAAGGCTTTCAACTGATTTTCAAAGTGTATTTTTTTCTCCGGATGAAGTTCAATCAATCGTTTGTAGGCCTTTCTAGCACGATCTATTTTTCCTTGAGCTGCATAAAGTTTTGCCATGGTTTCTGTCACCCAATCAAAGTTCTCGTCCAAACTCTCTTTCGCGAAACTCACTCCAGTATATTGTTCAACCTTACCCGGCGTAATGCGCGGTTCAGTTGCAATGAACTTCTCTATCAAATCCAACGATGGTTGAACGGACTCTGTCGATTTTCTTACCTCTTCTTCCCCTCTCTTAACTTCTCTTACCTCTTGTTCTTCCCCTCTCTTAACTTCTCTTCCCTGTTCGATTTCTCCCTCCTCTTCACTAACACTTCTCAGCCAAGTGAACAAAGCATCATCTTGTTCAACATCTATTTCAAGGTTCTTCGAAAGGTCCTCCTGAAGGTCTTGCGAAGCATTTTGCTCTGCATTTCGCTCACTCACCTCCAAAAGTATCGAACTCGAAACGGCAGTTGCTAAAATTGATTTATCTAAAAAATCTAAATCTCTTACCTCTTCCTTTTCTTCCTCTTGCCTTCCCTTTTCTTCCCCTCTCTTAACTTCTCTTACCTCTTGTTCTTCCCCTTTCTTAACTTCTCTTACCTCCGGTTCTTCCCCTCTCTCAACCTCTCTTACCTCCGGTTCTTCATCCATCATCGATGCCGCTAATTCAGCCAGAGAAGTAGAGTTAGATGCTGCGCTTGGAGAAGCTTCAACAACAGTTTCTGTAATTATTTCGGTTGGAAGGGTAGGAGCTATTTCGGTCTGTGTTTGCTTCTGAAGAATTGGCTCCTTCAAAAAACCATACAACCAGGTTCTGTTGGAATGAAGGGTAGAGGCTAATGCAATTTGTCCGGAAGTCTTGTGACTTTTATTTTCCTGATACGCTTTCGCTAAATACGAATGCGCTAAACTAAACCAAGGATAGTTTTTAGTAAGGTCTTCCAATTCTTCAATAGGCATAGAAGCCAGCAAATGTGGCGACTTCAGAAGCTCATTGAAGGGTGTGTTTTTCATTACCAATTTCCTACACTAGCGTTATAAATTTCTTGCGCAAGCTGATCGTTGATCTGCTTCCATAAATCTTCCTGAACCGCAAATAAACTTTCCGCTGCAGAGAAGTCTGCGAATTTCGTGAATGATTTCTCGAAATTCAAATCGGGCTCGAGCGTATTCGTGTATTTTATTTTTACTGTAATGGAAAGGCGAGTCAATGAAGCGGTTTCATTGCTCTGAATGGCCATTGGCGCCACAACATAATTTGTTACGCTTCCTTCAAATTGTAAATCGCCGTTCGTCTCACTTAAAGAAAGCGGACTTTGAGAAAGCATGACATCCTTTAGTTCTTCAGTTAATCGCTGCGAATAAGTTGGAGAAGCCAACGCTGTTTGCGGTTTTAAATAGGACACCGAAAAAGTTTTTGCTCCGCTGAATTGTCCGCCACTAAAGGAGTATCTTATTTCACACGAAGTGAAAAGAAGCACTACAAGCAGTAATCCGAAGAGTTTAAATTTCATTTTCCTAAATCGTATTCCTTAATTTTTCTGTACAGGGTGCGCTCTGAAATTCCAAGTTCTTGCGCGGCATATTTGCGTCGGTTTCTGTGTTTTTGAAGCGCCTTTTTTATTAAGTCTTTTTCTGTTTGACTCAATGAAAGTGATTCTTCAACTTCTTCTTCATCTGTGCTGCTTCCGCTTCCCAAATGTATGATATTACTTGAAGTATTGACGCGAACGGGTAAATCTGAATTTTCATGTTCTTCTGCTTGAAAAACTTTTTGAAACAGCGCCGCGTTTTCATCGGAGTTAACGAAGTTGCTTCCACCTTGAATCATACCTAAGACTAACTTTTTCAAATCGGTCAGGTCATTCCGCATATCGAACAACACCTTGTATAAAATCTCACGTTCGCTGAAGTCATTGCCCGAATTTCCACCCATGTAAACAGGTTTGTTCGTGGCCATGTCTTGTGGTAAATAACGAATGAGCAACTCGGGCGAAACAATGCGATCTGTTTCGAGAATACTGATCTGTTCCGTAATGTTTTTAAGTTGACGAATATTTCCAGGCCAGCGATATTCTCTTAAAGTATTGGCTCCAGAATCTGTTAATTGTAGCACAGGAATGCGGTAGCGTTCAGCAAAATCCGTAGCAAATTTCTTAAACAACAACTCAATGTCGGCGCCTCTTTCACGCAACGAAGGCATAAATATGGGCACTTGATTCAAACGATAGTAAAGGTCATCGCGAAATTTTCCGTTTTGAATGGCTTGCGCGAAATTCACATTGGTTGCGGCAACCACGCGGACGTTGGTTTTTTGAACCTTAGAAGAACCCACGCGGATGAATTCACCCGTTTCCAAAACACGAAGCAAGCGCACCTGCGTTCCTAAAGGAAGTTCAGCAACCTCATCTAAAAATATAGTGCCCTCATTCGCTTCTTCGAAATATCCTTTACGGCTTTCATGTGCTCCTGTGAAAGAACCTTTTTCATGTCCAAATAACTCGCTGTCAATCGTCCCTTCCGGAATAGCACCGCAGTTCACCGCGATGTAGGGTCCGTGTTTCCTTGAGCTTAAATGATGAATTATTTTCGGAATACTTTCCTTCCCCACACCACTTTCACCTGTGATTAAAACAGACATATTTGTAGCGGCAACCTGCATAGCAATATCCAATGCGCGATTAAGCGCAGGGGCATTGCCTATAATTCCATAGCGTGTTTTTACTGATTGAATTTCCATAATTGCCGTTTAGTCAAGAACTAAACAAAGGTAACCAAAGGTGACAATATGTCACGTTTAAAAAATCAATCGATGTAAGTGTCGATTTCTCCAATTAAGGTCACTGCGGTAGCAGAAAGTGCATTTACCCATACATATTGACCAATTTTCGCTTCTTTTTTGGGAAAAACCACTACAACGTTCTGGGTATTGCGTCCGTAAAAGTGTTCTTGCGATTTTTTAGAAATACCCTCAACTAGGACTTTATGTCGCTTACCTACATGCGCGGCTGTTCTATCAGCTACACAAGCCATGTGCATGTCTATGATTTCATTCAGGCGTTGGCTTTTTACTTCTTCCGAAATATTGTCTTCGAATTTTCTTTCAGCCAGGGTTCGAGGTCTTTCAGAATATTTAAACATGTAGGCCATATCGTATTTCACCTCAGCCATAAGTGAAAGTGTATCTGCGTGTTCAGCATCTGTCTCATCGCAGAAGCCCGCGATGACGTCTGTACTAATTGCACATTCAGGCATATACTTGCGAATAGCTGCAATGCGATCGAGGTACCATTCGCGAGTATACCCGCGGTTCATGCGCTTCAGCACATCTGTGTTTCCACTTTGAACAGGTAAGTGTATGTAGTCGCAAATGTTTTCATATTTCGCCATGGTGATAAGCACTTCATCGGTCATATCTTTCGGATGACTAGTCGAGAAGCGAACACGAAGGCTTGGACTTACTTCAGCAACAGCAGTGAGAAGCTGAGCAAAATTTACGGTTGGTTCATTCGGATCAACGATTTCTCCTTTTGCGGTGATGTTCCATTTATAACTGTCTACGTTTTGGCCGAGAAGGGTAACCTCTCGGTAGCCGCGATTGAAAAGATCTGTTGCTTCTTCAACGATGGTTTTAGGATCGCGGCTACGTTCTCTTCCGCGTGTAAAAGGAACTACACAAAAGGAACACATGTTATCGCATCCGCGCATAATTGAAATAAACGCAGTTACACCGTTACTGTCTAAACGAACAGGGGTAATTTCGGCGTACGTTTCTTCACGGCTAAGCAAAACATTTATGGCTTTGCTTCCGTGTTCAACTTGAGAAACGAGTCGAGGTAAATCGCGGTAAGCATCTGGACCTACAACCATGTCTACGAGTTTCTCTTCTTCCATGAGTTTTTCTCGCAAACGCTCGGCCATACAGCCAAGCACGCCAACGACCATTTCGGGTTTGCGTTTTTTTACTGAATTCAAAAATTCAAGTCTTCCGCGAATGCGTTGTTCTGCGTTATCGCGAATGGCGCAAGTGTTTAGGAGCACTAGATCGGCCTCTTCAACATCGCGTGTTGTGGTGAATCCTTCTTGCGCCATAATAGAGGCTACAATTTCAGAATCTGCAAAATTCATTTGGCAACCGTAGCTCTCGAGCAACAGTTTTTTTTGCGCTCCATTCTGATTTATGGGAGTCGAAATTTCAAAAAATTCGCCCTGTCTTGTCTCGTCAATTTGTTTTTCTTCCACAGTGTCTGGCTGTTTTGATTAGTGTGCAAAAATAATCTATTTCTATAGAAATA
>JBILOU010000097.1:0-4839 GCA_044374295.1 Flavobacteriales bacterium
ATTTTTACAGGATTCATTTCAATTTTTTATGTTGGAAGCAACAGTGCAAATGTCGTAACGAAGTAAAGAGAATAAATTGCATGGCGGTAAAAATTATGAAGACTATATTTGTAGGACTAACTTAAACTTCATCATGAATAAATTTCTTCTCCCTCTTGCCGCATTCTTGTTTTTCGGAATAAATGCCTTCGCTCAGCCGGGCGCGCTTGATGCAACCTTCAGCACAGATGGAATTCAAACTATCAATCCAACCAATGTTTTCGATAACGCACAGGATGTGATTGTTCTTAGTGACAACAAGATCTTAATGTGTGGAACAACAGGTTCATTTATGGATTTCGACATGATAGTGGTTCAATTGAATGCAGACGGTAGTTACGATTCTTCATTCGGGAACAATGGCGTATTCACCATACCGAATACACTTGGTTCTGATTTCGCATACGACATGACCCTTCTTCCTAACGGATATATTCTTGTTGTTGGAGCAAAGAGTTTAACCATGGCAGATACACAATTCGCTGCATGGGCCATAAAGCCAGACGGAACACTTGACCCGTCATTCGCGGTGAACGGAGTATATGAAACAAACTTAGACACGGGTGAAGAGTACATTTACCAAGCCTTGATTCACAACAATTTGATTTATTTAGTTGGAAGAAAATTCACACCTGGATTCAGCTACAATTCGATTGCTGTTCAGTGTTTAGATCTTCAAGGAAACCTGGTTACCACTTTCGGAACTGGAGGAACTGCGACTTATCAAACAAGCAGCACAGACGAATTTAATGTAACAGGCGCAACGATTGTTACAGAAGGTGCAATTGCTATTTGTGGAGATAAGTACAATCCGAATACATTCACTTCAGTTCCAATGATCATGCTTATGACCTTGACAGGCGGACCAGTTGGTGCTTTCGGAACCAACGGGTTGTGGTTAGACGCAGCGGGTGGAACTTACTACGACATTGAATATGCAAATTCAAAATTAATTGCTGTTGGAACCAACGGTTCTTCCTCAATGGCTCGCAGACATAACATCGACGGTTCTTACGATGTATCTTTCGGAACGAACGGAACATTTGCAAACGCAGCAGGCGGTTACAGCGTATTCTTCGACTGTACGCTTGGGGCCGACAACAATTGGTACGCATGCGGAACAACAAGTTCTGGATTCATGGTTCGCGACTTCTTGACTTCTCGCTTCAGTTTCGACGGAGTTATTGATCCGACTTGGGGTGGTTCAGGAAACGTGGTTACATCGTTAGGAGCTTCGTTCGACGATGCTTACGGTATTGGTCTTCAAACCGACGGGAAAGTGGTTTGTGCTGGACTTACTTCACAACCAGACGGAAACGACATGGGCGCTGTTCGTTATTTAGCAAGTGGAGATGTTGTTATCGTTAACGGTTGCACATCGGCAGATGCTTGTAATTACAATGCTGCGGCTAATCAAGAAGATGGCTCTTGTTATTTTATCGGAGATCCATGCGACGATGGTTTGGCAACCACAGAAAACGATGCTTACAATGCGAACTGCATCTGCGAAGGTGTGAGCAGTGTTGAAGAAAATAATTTATTGGGACTGAATGTATTTCCTAATCCAGCAAACAACGAAATTACCTTAAACAGTGATGTGTTGGGTGCAGGAATGGTAACCCTTGTAGATATGACTGGTCGCGTTGTCCTTCAACAAAAAACCATTCTTTCTTCAACACAAAAAATAAACATTCAAGACTTACCAAGCGGAATTTATTCGTTATCGGTAATCATTGAAAACAACCAATCAGTTGTCTCATTCGTGAAGCTATAAAACATGCTAGAGAACATTCCAGATTATATTCCCTATACACTTCTTGCACTTTTTTCGATTGGAATAGGAATCTATTTGTTCAAAGACACCGTTCGCTTTGCATTTAAAAGTGAGATGACTGCGGGGCGCATTGTCAATTGGATGAGCGCTACCGAGAAAGGGAAGAAGTATTTCTATCCGGTTATCGAATACACACCGAAAGGAGGCGAAACCATTCGAGTTCGTACAGAAGATCGCTGCGAAAATGAACCCATGTATTCCGTGGGTTCAGCAGTGACTGTGAAATATGATCCGAGTAACTTTAAAACTATCCGTGTCGAATACCCGAAAAAAACTTCCTAACGAATACGTGTTGTTAGAATAGATAATCAAGAAACATTCTGAAAGAAGAAAAGACTAATTTGCAGTCTTATGTGGGATTTCATTCATAGTATAACTAGCCCTGAACAAATACTGCACATTGGCGGACTTGCCTTGGTGTTGATTATACTTTTTGCTGAAAATGGAATCATCATTGGCTTCTTTCTTCCAGGAGATTCCTTACTATTCTTCACTGGACTTATCACCTCTACACAGCCTCAACTGCTAGACACGCCCATTTATAGCCTTTTGCTATACATGTCCATTGCTTCACTGGCCGGTTGTTTATTCGGATATTATTTCGGTTGGAAGGTGGGACCGGCTATCTTCAATCGGAAAGATTCCTTTTTCTTCAAGAGAAAATATGTCGATGCTACGCGCACTTTCTACGAAAGGCACGGGGGAAAAACACTTATCCTTGGGAAATTCCTTCCTTACATTCGAACCTTCGCACCCATCTTGGCAGGTGTCATTCGCGTGCCGTTCAGGTCGTTTTTAGGATACAACATTGTTGGCGCCATATCTTGGGTTGTTTCTCTCACGCTCATGGGTTATTTCCTTGGCGAAAAGTTTCCCGGCATAAAAGACTATTTGGAATACATTATTCTCGGATTCATTGTCGTGACCAACGGTTTCGTTATTCGAGCCTATCTCAAAGAGCGTAAAAAATCACAAGCAAAAGAAAGCGAGGTCATCGATTGACGTGCTTATCTTTGCACCATGGAAAATTTCGATGTAGTTGTTGTTGGCGCGGGTCCAGGCGGATACGTTGCCGCTATTCGTTGCGCTCAATTGGGTATGAAAACCGCATTGGTTGAGCGTTATTCAACACTTGGAGGAACTTGTTTAAACGTGGGATGTATTCCTTCGAAAGCGCTTCTAGACTCTAGCGAGCACTACCACCAGGCGGTTCACACCTTCGAAGCACACGGAATTGACTTGGGTTCAAAACCTAAAGTGAATTTGACACAAATGGTGAAGCGTAAGCAAGACGTGGTAGACCAAACAACAAAGGGTATTGATTATTTGATGAAGAAAAACAAAGTGACTGTACTTCACGGACATGGAACTTTCACTTCATCTACAACGGTTTCTATTGCGAAAGCAGACGGTACAACCGAGGAGGTAAGCGGAAAGAATTTCATTGTCGCTACGGGATCAAAACCAGCGAGCCTACCCTTCATTCAAATAGATAAAAAACGTGTTATCACAAGCACCGAAGCATTGAAGTTGGAAGAAGTTCCAAAACACTTGATTGTGATTGGTGGTGGTGTAATTGGACTAGAACTAGGTAGCGTTTATGCGCGTCTCGGTTCGAAAGTGAGTGTGGTAGAATTCATGGACGGAATTATTCCAACTATGGATAAAACTATGGGGAAAGAACTTCAAAAATCATTGACCGCTATTGGCTTCGAATTCTTCCTTTCACACAAAGTGAAAGAAGTAACAGCGAAAGGAAAAACAGTTACGGTGAAAGCAGACAACGCGAAAGGCGAAGAGCTTACACTAGAAGGTGACTATGTTCTTGTTTCTGTTGGAAGAAAGCCGTACACAGACAATTTAGGATTAGACAAGGCGGGCGTTCAAGTAGACGAGCGCGGAAGAATTGTAACGAACAATCATTTGCAATCGAGCGTTCCAAACATCTACGCCATTGGCGATGTGGTGAAAGGTGCAATGCTTGCGCACAAGGCAGAAGAAGAAGGAACATTTGTGGCAGAAGTTATTGCTGGACAAAAACCGCACATCAACTACAACTTAATCCCAGGTGTGGTATACACTTGGCCAGAGGTTGCAAGCGTTGGATATACCGAAGAGCAATTGAAAGAGATGGGCAAGAACTACAAAGTAGGAAGCTTCCCATTCAAAGCTAGCGGAAGAGCACGTGCGAGTATGGACACCGACGGATTGGTGAAAGTATTAGCAGACAAAGACACCGATGAAATCTTAGGTGTTCACATGATTGGTCCGCGTTGCGCAGATATGATTGCTGAAGCGGTTGTTGCCATGGAATTCCGTGCTAGCGCGGAAGACATTGGACGCATCTCTCACGCTCACCCAACATTCACCGAGAGCTTCAAGGAAGCGGCGTTGGATGCGACGGCGAAGCGCGCTATACACATTTAGTCCGAAGGACGAATGTTGCGTAGCAACGAATGTGAATACACGAATGCCTTCGGCGAATGTCTTCGACGACTTATTTCTCTGACAACTTCAGATTGATCTCGTAGAGATTGATCCGCAGGATTTTAACGTTTCTTCTTGCTCCCACCAAAGTAGGTTCCGATAGACCAGGAGCGTTCCATGAAGGTAATGGCTTGTTGAGCGCGTGCGTTTTTGTCGCCGTCTTCCAACATGATGTCACCTAAGTAGGATCTTCCGAATTGTGCACCCACTTGTGCGAAGAAGTGTTTGCCCATTTCCATGCGTAGTCCAGATGACGCGCTCCAGCCCCAACCTGCTAGGTGCAGCCAATTCACGTGACGTTCTCCGTAAAAAGTGAAATCGGTCCAAGGCAAGAAGATGCCTAGGTTTCCAGAGCACCACATATACAAGCCATACTTATTGGTTTTGTCTTTCCAAACCGGAGCGCGGTATTCCGCAGCAGCACGAATAAAATTGAATCCGTTGCTGTGATGGAAATCCATGAAGTTGTTGGTGTACAA